>CAJMLC010000148.1 GCA_905214155.1 uncultured bacterium
CCGCAGATGAACCAGGCCAAGATCATCGAAGACGCCAAGAAGGAAGAGGAAGAATAATTCCCAATCCCAAAACAGAACATCAAAAAGGCTCCCCACCGGGGAGCCTTTTTTTGATCCATTTCCATCGTATCATCGATCCGTCGCTGCACCCTGTAGGGGCGGACGACTTTGCGCAGCTGTTCGCGACGAAGGAGCGTTACAGATGCGGCATGCCCCTTGCGGGTACTGTCCGCCCGTCCCCGCCGCAGCGGCTTGCCTCCCTTCGCAAGGGGAGGTGGCATTTGGGAGCATTGCGAGCAAATGCCGGAGAGGTCGACGGGCGGCCATTGGCTGCCCGCTGATCGCTCAACCTCCGCCGAGGACCTGATCCCGATATTCCCCCGGTGTCACGCCAGTCTCCTTTTTGAACAGCCTGGAAAAATAACTGACGGACACATAGCCGCACCCGGCGCAGACGTCGCGCAGCCGCACCTCCGGGTCACGCAGCAGCCACTTGGCCTGATCGATCCGCTCCGCGGTGAGCGCCTCGTGGATCGTCCGGCCTGTGACCTGTTTGAACAGCGTGCAGAGATAGGCCGGCGTGAGATGCACACGCTCCGCGAGCGAGGCCACGGAGAGCGGCTCGGCATACTCCCGCGCGAGGATCGCCTGCACCCGCCGGACGACCGCGCCGGAGCCGGACTCCCGGTTCTGCTGCAGAAGTCCCGCAGATTCCAGCAGGATCTGCCGCAGAAAATCCTCCTGCTCCGCCAGCGATGGGCAGCTGAGCCAGTGCTCGACCAGCTGCCGCTGATCAAGATACGAGCTGTCTGTGCAGATGTTCAGCTCCGCCAGCGTCCGCCCCGGAAACAGCAGCAGAAAGAGCATGAAATTGTTCTGCTCCGGCGCGGACAGCCGCCGCACCTGCGGAAAGATCCGCCGCAGCAGCGCCTCGACCGCCTCCGGCCCCTGCAGCAGCGCGCCGAGCAGCTGCGTCTGCGCAAGCTCGCGCAGCCCGTCCGGCGACGACGGAACGGGATCCCCGGCGGACGAAGCCGCCTCCTGAAAATGCCGCCGTTCGATGACGGCGCACGCCTCCTGATAGGCGCTCCGCAGCGCCTCCGGCCGGAACGGCCCGCTGAGACCGGCCGAGGCATGGAATGTCAGCTCGTTCCAGAGTGCCGTTTTGATCCGCTGCGCGGTCTGCTCCGCGTCGGCCTCTGCCGCATCTTTCAGCAATACGACAAATTCCGAGATGCGGTTCTTGAAGGATACGCTGCCGGGCCGGCCTGCGATGGCGTCGGCGCAGATCTGCTCGCAGCGCAGCGAGAGCCGGATGCCGTCCTCCTCGCTGAGATGCTTGGCGATCCGCCACCGGTCCACCAGCCGGATCACAAGACAGACATACTGTGCGCTGCCATCCAGCCCCAGCTCCGGGGCGACGACGTCCAGCGCGTCGCGGTGCCCGGTCAGCTGCGCGCGCTCGCGGTAGAGTGACGCTGCCTCCGCCTGTGCTCCATCCGCCGCACTGATTGCCTGATCCAAGCCCTATTCCACCTTTCTGCGTTCCGCGCGGCGCCTCTGACCGCCCTGAAAATCAGTTTCAGGATACATCATCACGCGAAAATTGTCAACGCCGGAGCGGAATCGTAAGAATCGACAATGAACCGAACAACCGGGCGATTGACATATCCGCCCGCGCGGGGCATGATAATGGTATCGGGATCGTGCGGGCCAAATGGCATACCCGCACAGCGGAAAGGAGATACCATGAAACTGGAACTGCTGGATTATGATATTGTCGTCCTCGGCGGCGGCCCCGGCGGGCTGCCCGCGGCGATCGCCGCCGCGCTGGCCGTCCGCTATGGCTGCGACCCGCGTGAGGTAGGGGAGAAGCACATCCGCGAGCTGCAGCAGACGCTGCTGAAAAACGACTGCTACATCCCCGGCCATCCGAACGAGGATGAGGCCGATCTTGCGCGCCGTGCCTCGGTCACGGCCTCCAGCGAAACGGCGGGCGGCGAAGCGGCCAACGTCATCAACGGCTATTCCCGCGGCGTGGGCGAGGCATCCAACTGCTGGATCTCCGCGCCGCTGACGGACCCGCAGAGCCTGACGCTCGCGCTGGCAGAGCCTGCCTCCGTCCGCGAGGTGCGCCTCGCCTTCGATACCGATCTCAGCCATGAGATCCAGCCCTCGCTGATCGAAAACGTCCGCAAGCGTCAGGTCAAGGGCCTGCCGCACGAGCTGGTGCGCGATTACGACGTCGAGCTGCTGCAAGGCGGCCAGACCGTTGCCTGCCGGGAGATCCGGGACAATGGCCAGCGCCTGAACTGCCTCGCGTTTGAGAATGTGAACTGCGACGCTGTCCGCATCACCGTGCGCGCGACGCACGGCTGCCCGGAGGCCCGCATCTTTGAGATTCGTGTGTATTGAGGAATTGCGATGAAATACGGAATTTATTATGCCTATTGGGAACAGGAATGGGGCGGAAACTTCGTCTCCTACGCGGAAAAATGCGCCCGTCTCGGCTTTGACATCCTCGAGGTGGCCTGCGGCGCGTTCTATCGCGAGGACGACGCCTTCTTCCACGAGCTGGCCGCAGCGGCCAAAGGAAACGGCATCCTGCTGACCGGCGGCTACGGCCCGCGGAAGGAGCATGACCTGGCCTCAACCGACAACGCACAGGTGGAGCAGACGTTCCGCTTCTACGCGGATATGTTCCGCAAGATGGAGCTCGCGGGGATCGACCGTCTCGGCGGCGCGCTCTATTCCTATTGGCCCGCGCCCTGCGGCCCGGAGACTGCGGCGGATAAGGCCGCGGAGACCGCACGGAGCGCCGCGCGCATGCGCCGTCTGGCCGATATGGCCGCGGACCATGGGATCACGCTCGGCATGGAGGCGCTCAACCGCTTTGAAGGCTATCTCATCAACACTGCGCAGGAGTGCATCGACTATGTCCGCATGGTCGATCGGCCGAATGTCAAGGTCATGCTGGACACGTTCCACATGAACATCGAGGAGGATTCGCTCACGGACGCGATCCGTAGCAGCGGCAAGCTGCTCGGCCATTTCCACGTCGGCGAGGCGAACCGCCGCTGCCCCGGCCCGAACGGCCGCTTCGACTGGGCCGCCATCGGCCAGGTCCTGCATGAGATCGGCTATGAAGACGACGTCGTCATGGAGCCGTTCGTGCGCATGGGCGGTCAGGTCGGACGGGATGTCTCGCTCTGGCGGGACCTGTCCGGCGGCGCAGACGACGCGAAATTGGATCAGGACGCAGCGGCCTCGCTCCGCTGGCTGCGCGGCGTGATGGAGGGAAGCAACTGATGCGCGGAACGTATTTTCTTGGAAACGGTGAATTTGAAACGCGGGACATGCCGGAATGGCCCTTGGGGCCGCACGACGTGCGCATCCAGGTCGCGGCCTGCGGCGTGTGCGGCACAGATGTCCATATCTACCATGGGGACAAGGGTTCTGCGGAGGTGACGCCGCCGGTCGTGCTCGGGCATGAGCTGGCCGGCACGGTCACGGAGCTCGGCGCGGACGTGACGACGCTGCAGGTCGGCGACCACGTCGCCGTCGACCCGAACGCCTACTGCGGCCAGTGCCACTACTGCCGCATCGGCAAAAAGCAGCTCTGCACCGCCCTGCACGCCATCGGCGTGAATGAGAACGGCGGCTTTGCCGAGTACTGCACCGCGCCGGAGGCGCAGTGCTACCGCGTTTCAACGGATGTGCCGCTGGAATACGCCGCGATGGCCGAGCCGCTGGCCTGCTGCCTCCATGGCATTGACCGCGCGCAGATCCGCACCGGCGACACGGTGCTCGTCATCGGCGGCGGCGCGATCGGCCTTTTGATGGTGCAGCTGGCGAAGCTGTCCGGCGCGTCGCAGGTCCTACTCAGCGAACCGGTGGCTGCGCGGCGCAAAGTCGGCCTGCAGCTGGGCGCGAATGCGGCGATCGACCCGGTCCATGAGAATCTGAATGAACGTATCCAGAAACTGACAGGCGTTGACGGTGTGGATGTAGTGATCGAATGCGTCGGCAACACGATCGCGACAGCGCAGGCGTTTGCGACGGCGAAGCGCGGCACGACGCTCCTGCTCTTCAGCGTGCCGAAGGCGGGCGCAACGCATCCGCTCAGCCTCGAGGACGTCTACCAGAAGGAGCTGAAGATCGTGGGATCGATGATCAATCCGGACACGCATCAGCGCGCCGTCGACCTCATCAACGCGGGCGCCATCCAGCTCGGACCGATCATCACGCATCGCTATCCGATCGAGCGGCTGAAGGACGCCATCCTGATGCAGATGTCCAGCGAATCGCTGAAGGTCCTCGTCGGCAGCAGCTACAAGTAAAAAACAGCAAACACCGGACAGGTCATTCCTGCCCGGTGTTTGATTTCTACGGCAATACAAAAAGCCAGCCGCTTCCGGATGGAAACGGCTGGCTTTGATGCTTGAAAATTACTCAGCGTCCTCTTCCTCGTCGGCGTCCGCGTTCAGCAGGGCGCGGATGGACAGGGAGATGCGCTTGTGCTCCTGATCGATGTCGATGATCTTGGCCTCGACTTCCTGACCCTCGGACAGAACGTCCTCCGGCTTGCCGATGCGGCGATCC
>CAJMLC010000149.1 GCA_905214155.1 uncultured bacterium
CGCGAAAATTCCTCGCTGCCGGTCACATTGGGAGTTTTCAGATACACCCTAGAAGAGGTGTGGCATAAAACAGAGAAAGGAGGAGGGCGGATGCGGAAGCTGTGCTGGTTCGCGCTGGGGTTTGTGCCGGCAGTATTGGCAATGGTGCTCGTGCTGGGCGGGAGACTCTGGTGGCTCGGCGGGATCGCGGTGCTGCTGAGCGTGTTCGCGTTCCTCCTGCGGAGACCTTGGGCGCGGAGGGCGGCGATCGCGCTGCTGGGACTCGGGTTCGGGATGCTCTGGTGCGGGCTGTATCAGGGCGTGTTTCTGCGTCCGCTTGCGGATGTGGATGGAAGCGTCGTTCCGGTGGAGGCCGTGGCGATCGAGGCACCGCGCGAGACGCGCTACGGCGGGAGCGTGCTGGTGCAGATGGGGCACGGCGGGCGGCGGTACCGGGCGGTGCTCTATTTTCAGGATCAGACCGTTCAGCCCGAGGCGGGCGACCACATTTCCTGCAATGCAAAACTGGTGCGCGGCGAGGAAAAGGACGACACGTACTATTCCGGAAAGGGCGTCTGGCTTGTCGGGACGGTGAAGGGCGCGTGGACAGTGACGAAGGGCGGGAATTCGCCTGCAAGCTGGCCGGGGAAGCTCAGCGCAAAGCTCGGCGAGACGGCAGCGTGCATCTTCCCGGCGGATGTGGCGGGATTTCTGCGCGGCTTGCTGCTCGGTGCGCGGGATGGCATGGATTACGCGCAGCGAAACGAGCTGTCCATCGCGGGCATCTATCACGCGGTGGCCGTGAGCGGGATGCACGTGAGCATCCTGTTCGGCATGATTTTGATCCTTTGCGGCGGGAACCGGCGGCTGGCTGCGGCGATTGGCTTGCCGGTTGTGGCGTTTTTCGTGGTGATGACGGGCGCGGCGGCGTCCAGCGTCCGGGCCGGGTGTATGCTGGCGCTGCTGATGCTCGCGCCGCTGGCCGGACGGGAGGACGACCCACCGACGTCGATCGCGTCGGTGCTGCTTCTGCTGCTGCTCGCCAACCCGTGGGCGATCCTGGACATTGGCCTGCAGCTCTCATTCGCGTCGACGGCGGACATTCTGCTGTTTTCCGGAAAGATCTACCGGTCGTTTCCGGTTGGAAAGCGGTTTGGACAGTTTTTGGGGCGGCACAAACGGATCGGGTGGCTGCTGCGGGCAGTGCTTTCGGCGTTTTGCTGTTCGCTGGCGTCGATGGTGTTTTCGCTGCCGCTGACGGCGGCACATTTCGGGACGGTGTCGCTCGCGGCGCTGCTCGTCAATCCACTCTGTCTGTGGGCGGTGTCGATTTTGTTCACGGGCGGGTTGGTGCTGTGCCTGGCGGGACTGTTTCTGCCGGGTGTTGGTGCGGCGTTCGGGTGGATTCTGGCGTGGCTGGCGCGGTATGTGCTCGGCGTGGTACGGCTGGCGGCACGGCTGCCGTTTGCTGCGGTGTATCTGAACAGCGCATACTGGGCGCTGTTCGCGGTCGCGCTCTACGGTTTTGTGATCCTGCTGGCACTGAGACCGGAAGCGGTGCGGAAGTGGGAGGCGCTGGCGGCCGCGGCGGTCTGCTTCGGCGTATGCCTTGGGTGCGCGGCGATGGAATACCGCGCAGCGGAGTTTACGTTCACGATGCTGGACGTGGGGCAGGGACAGTGCCTTGTGTACCATTCCGGCGGAAGGACGACGGTGGTGGACTGCGGCGGCGTGCCGGATGAGTCCGGCGAGACGGCGGCGCGGTATTTGCAGAGCCGATGCGTGTTTCGCGTGGACGATCTGGTGCTGACGCATTTTGACAGTGACCATGTGAACGGCGCGTTGCAGCTGCTGCGGCGCGAGCAGGTCGGGACGCTGTGGCTCCCGGACGTGGAGGACGGGGACGGATGGCGTGCACGGCTGGAAGCTGCGGCGGAGGACGTGGGCTGCCGCGTGGGATATGTGCGGGAGGACCGCGAAATTTCGGAGGGCGTGACGCTGTTTGCGCCGGTCTCCGGGAAAAATGACAACGATTCCGGCGTTTGCTGCTTGGCAAGCGGGGGAGAATATGATATTCTGATAACCGGCGACCTGTCGAAGATGGCGGAATACCGCGTTCTGGCGCGGCACACGCTGCCGGACATCGAGCTGCTCGTCGCGGGCCATCACGGCGCGAAGACGTCGACGAGCGAAGCGCTGCTGGAGATCACGCAGCCGGAGACCGTGTTCTTTTCGGTTGGCGAGGGGAACCGGTACGGCCATCCGGCAGCGGAGACATTGGAAACGATTGAGGATTACGGCGCGGAGGTGTTCCGCACCGACGCACAGGGGAGCCTGACCGTCTGGAGGTGAGCGAATGGCGAGAAAGACCGGAGGAGAGGACCGCGCGGCGGCATTGCAGCGGCTGAAGGCGGCGCTGAAGACCGGGGACGTGGGCAATTTCTACGTGTTCTTCGGGGAAGAGGCGTTTTTGAAGGAGCACTACTGGCGGATGCTGGAGAAGAAGCTGCTGGACGGGCCGGCGGCGGAATTCAACTTCCACCGCTTCAGCGCCGAGACGCTCTCGCCGCAGGCGCTGAGCGAGGCCGTGGACGCGATGCCGATGATGGCGGAGCGGACGCTCATCCGCGTGGACGACGTGGACTTTTTCAAGCAGGCGGAGGGCGCGCGGGAGCAGTATCGGACGATCTTTGCCGATCTGCCGGAATACTGCTGCCTCGTGCTCTACTATGACACGGCGGAATGGAAGCCGAACGGGACGATGCGGAAGCTGAACGAGGTGTTCCAGACGAAGTGTGAGCGCGTGGAGTTCGGCAAGCAGTCGGAACGCGACCTTGTCGCGTGGATCCAGCGGCATTTCAAGGCACACGACAAGTGGGCCGACGACCGACTCTGCCAGTATCTCATTTTCCTGACCGACGGGACGATGACGACGCTGGCGGGCGAAATTGAAAAGGTGGCGTCCTACGCGAAGGGACAGGAGATCACAAAGGGCGACATGGACGCCGTGGTCATCCCGGCGCTGTCCGCGCAGACGTTTGACATCTCCAACGCGATCACGGACGGGAACTATGACGCGGCGCTGCGAAAGCTTCAGGACTTGTATGCGATGCAGACCGAGCCGATCTTGATCCTCGGGGCCATCGGCAGCCAGCTGCGGCGGCTGCTCTACGCGAAGACCGTGATGAACGCGGGACAGGGCCAGCAGGCGCTGATGGAGCTGACGGGGATGAAGAGCTACCCCGCGGGACTGACGATGAACGCGGCCCGGCGCGTCGGCGATGGGTTCTGCCGCCGCGCGGTGGAGCTCTGTCTGCAGGCCGACCGCGACATGAAGGCCAGCCGGGACGACCCGGAGCGAGTGCTGGAGGTGCTGCTTGCGGCGCTGGCCCAGGAGGCGCGCAGTGGTACACGTTGAACAGGCGATCGTCGTGGAAGGGCGATATGATAAAAACACGCTGCGCCAGATCGTGGACACGGTGATCTTTCAGACGAACGGCTTTTCCGTGATGCACGACCGGGAGCTGCTGGCGCTGCTGCGCTGCGCGGCGCAGACGCGCGGCCTGATCATCCTGACGGATTCGGACGGCGCGGGGCTGGTGATCCGGAATTTTCTGCGCGGCGCGCTCCCGAAGGAGGGCGTGCTGCATGCCTACGTGCCCGAGATCGCGGGCAAGGAGAAACGGAAGACCGCGCCGGGAAAGGCGGGGCTGCTCGGCGTGGAGGGCATGACGCCGGAGATCCTCTTAGAGGCGCTGCGCAGCGCGGGCGCGAAGATGGACGGCGAAGCCAGAGCGGCGGACGGCCATATCGGCAAGATGGATCTCTACACGCTGGGCCTGAGCGGCGGCGCGGGCAGCGCCGGGAAACGACAGGCGCTGCTCCAGGACCTCGGTCTGCCGGGGTATCTGAGCGCGAACGCGCTGGTGGACGCGCTGAATTTACGAATGACGCGGGAAGAACTCTATGCCCGCTATGGGGAAACACAATGATCGATATTTCTGTAAAAGACCTCGTCAAGAGCTTTGACGCGGATACGAATATTCTGGACGGCATCACGTTCGATGTGCAGTCCGGCGAGCGGGTGGGCCTGCTCGGGAAGAACGGCGCGGGAAAGACAACGCTGTTCCGCATTCTGACGGGCGAGATCGACTATAATTCCGGCGAGGTGCGCTTTGCACCGGGGAAAAAGGTGGGCCTCATCTCGCAGATCCCACACTATCCGGCGGGATATACCGTGGACGATGTGCTGCACACGGCGTTTTCCGGCCTGGAAAAGGTACGGCGGCAGATGCGTGCGCTGGAGGCCGAGATGGCCGAGCATGCGGGCGCGGAGACGCTGCGCGAATATGATCAGCTGGCCAACCGTTTCCAGGTGGGCGGCGGGTATGAGATGGACACGCAGACAGACAAGATCTGCAACGGACTCGCCATCCCGGCGGAGCAGCGGGAACAGGCGTTCGACAGCCTCTCCGGCGGCGAGAAGACGCGCGTGAACCTCGCGCGGCTGCTG
>CAJMLC010000150.1 GCA_905214155.1 uncultured bacterium
TCCTGCGAAAAAATGTCTTGCCCAGCGCGAAAATTCCTCGCTGCCGGTCACATCGCCAGTTTTCAGATGCACCCTGGGAAAATTTCATACTTGTATAACTTATATCATGTGTATGGATTTGTCAAGTAGACAAAAGTTACAGAAAATTCACACTTTTCCCTCTTGACTTTTTTAGAATAGGGATATAAAATGTGCTTTTCAAAAGAGCTTTTTTGTTTTTTACAAAACAGATAGAGAGAAGGGATCCGATGGAACATGTGTATGCCGTCGGCGTCGGCGGCGCGAATATCGACCTCTGCGGCCGGTCCTACGCGCCGATCGAGCCGCGCGATTCCAACCCCGGCGAGATCGAGATCTCGGCCGGCGGCGTGACGCGCAACATCTGCGACAATCTGGCGCGGCTCGGCGCGGACGTGAAGCTGGTGTCGGCAGTCGGCGACGATCTGTTCGCACAGCTCATCTGCGATCAGAGCGCGCAGGCGGGCATCGACGTCTCGCACGTCTACCACACGCCGGGGCGCGGCTCTTCGATGTATCTCGCGATCCTGGATGAGGGCGGGGACATGCACGTGGCCCTGTCGGACATGCATGTGCTGCAGAACATCCCGCTGGACTATCTGGATGCGCAGCGCGAGCTGATCGCGGGCGCCGCCGTCGTTGTGACGGACCCCTGCATGAAGCCGGAACGATTTGAACGTGTGCTCTCGTTCTGTGGATCGGATCAGATTGTCTGCGTCGACCCGGTTTCCACGGCTTATGCGCGTGCACTGATCCCGTATCTCTCCCGTATCCACACCGTGAAGCCGAACCGGCTGGAGCTGGAGATTTTGGCCGGGCAGCCGGTGGACACCGATGCGCAGCTGGAGGCCGCGTGTGAAACGCTGCTGAAGCGCAGCGTACAGCGCGTGTTCGTCAGCCTCGGCGCGGACGGCTGCTTCTACATGGACGCGGCGGGCCGCCGCCTCCGGCGGAAGCTCCGCCCTGTGACGCACATGGTCAACGCCTCCGGCGCGGGCGACGCCTTCACCGCCGCAATGCTCTACGCGACGATGCAGGGCATGACACCCGAAGAAATTCTCGACTACGCACTGGCCGCCGGGATCGCGGCCATTTCACACAAGGACACCATCAATCCCGCGATGAGTCCATCGCTCATTCATACTATATTGGAGGAATATCGTGATGAATCTTGAGAAATATCTGTCCGTTACGCCCGAAATTCAGGCCGCGCTGGCCGAGGGCAAGCCCGTTGTCGCGCTGGAATCCACCATTCTCAGCCACGGCATGCCCTATCCGCAGAACCTCGACTTCGGCCGCAAGGTCGAGCAGATCATCCGCGATGAGGGCTGCGTCCCCGCGACGATCGCCGTGCTCGACGGCAAGATGAAGGTCGGCCTGAATGAGGAAGAGCTCGAGCGGATGTGCCACGCCGACGGCGTCGGCAAGGTCAGCCGTCGCGACCTCGCGACCTATCTGGCCACCGGTATGCCCGGCGCGACCACCGTCACCACGACGATGATCATCGCGGCCTACGCCGGCATCCGCTTCTTCGCCACCGGCGGCATTGGCGGCGTACACCGCGGCGCGGAGAAGACCATGGATATCTCTGCTGACCTGCAGGAGCTGGCGAACACCCCCGTCTGCGTCATCTGCGCGGGCGCGAAGAGCATCCTCGACCTCGGGCTGACGCTCGAATACCTCGAGACGCAGGGCGTGCCGGTGCTCGGCCTCCGCACGGACGAGCTGCCCGCGTTCTACTGCCGCACCTCCGGCTTTAAGCTGGACTACAACTGCCCGGACGAGGCGACCGTCGCCAAGATCATGAAGACCAAGTGGGACATCGGCCTGAAGGGCGGCGCCATCGTTGGCAACCCGGTGCCGGAGCAGTACGCGATGGACCCCGTCGAAATGAACAAGGTCATCGACCGTGCCGTTGAGATGGCGAAGGAGCAGGGCATCCACGGCAAGGCGACCACGCCGTTCCTGCTGGCGCACATCGTCGAGATGACCGGCGGCCATTCGCTGGACACGAACATCCAGCTCGCGTTCAACAACGCCCGCGCCGCCTCGAAGATCGCCAAGGCCTACGCCGCGCTGTGATCGAAAAAAGAGCATAAAACCGCCCCGGCGCTTTTGAAAAGCGCCGGGGCGGTTCGCGTCTGGTTTGAAAAATACTTAGAAATCCGGGGTCTCGGTCATGATGAGGGCTGCGATGATGTAGACCCACAGGCTCAGGCCGCCCGCGAAGAACAGCACGACCGTGATCAGGCGCACCAGCGTGGAATCGACGCCAAAATAATGCGCGATGCCGCCGCAGACGCCGCAGATCTTCTTGTCGATCGATGCGCGATACAATTTCTTTTCTTCCATTTCAAAACAACTCCTTTTGTCAGTCTTTCAACAGTCCATACGCCGCTTTGACGGTCAGGATGCGCCGGACGCTCTCATCGATGCGCGCCTCGGTCAGCGTTCCGTCCTCCACGGCGGCTTTCAATCCGTCAAATGCCTCCTGCAGATCTTCTGGCATCAGCACCATGTCGCAGCCCGCCGCGATCGCGGCGACGGCGGCTTCGGCGGACGTGTAATGGTCGGTGATGGAGGCCATCTGGTGGGAATCTGTGATTATGACGTTCGGATAACCGAGTTTGTTCCGCAAAAGATCGGTGACAATTTCGGAAGACAGATCGGCGGGCGTGTCGCCGCCGGTCAGGGCCGGGTAGCACAGGTGTGTGACCATGATGAACGGCACGTTCTGGCCGGCTAGCAGACGGCGATAGGGGATGAGGTCACAGCTCTCGAGTTCTTCGAGCGTCTTGTCGACCGTGACGGAGCCTTTGTGGTCGTCCGCCATGGCGCCGCCGTAGCCGGGGAAGTGCTTGAGGCAGGGGATGACGCCGCCGTCGGTCAGCGCGTTCGAGACGATGCCGGCCATCGAGGCGCAGAGCTCCGGATCCGTGCCGAACGAGCGGGAGCTGATCGCGGCATTTTTGCCGGACGACACGTCAGCAACCGGCGCAAAATCGAGATTGAAGCCGAGCGCGTGCAGGTTGCCCGCGATCTCCTGCCCGGCGGCGTAGGCCGCGGCGGGATCGGCGGTCTCGCCGATGGACTGCATCGTGCCGACGCCGGTGTCGATGGCGAGGCCGCTCGTCTTCAGGCGGGAGACCGTGCCGCCCTCCTCGTCTACACCGAGGAAGAGCGGGATCTTGGAATAGGACTGCGAATTTTCCAGCAGCGTGACGGTCTGCGCGCGGTTCTCCAGATTCTTCGCGAAGTAGACCAGTCCGCCAACCGGCTGCGACTCGATGGCGGCCTTCGTGGCCTCGCCCGCGAGCGTGGCCGTCTCGACCTTGGTGATGGCCTCGGGCGTGACGAAGAAGAGCTGCCAGAGCTTTTCATCCAATGTCATGGATGCGAGCGTCTGGTCCGCCAGCTTCGCCGCGGCCAGCGCGGCCTCGTCCTCCGGCGCGGGCGTTTCGGCCTCGTCGGGCTCCAGCGTGTCGGACAGGTTCGGCAGCTCGCCGTCATACGCCTGCTCGCGGTCAGGCGCGGCGGTATTGTCGGACGGATCAAAGACCGCGCCGGTCTGGATGGTCTCGACGGTGCCGGGCTGCTTTTTCGGCAGCGTCCGCAGCAGGAGCACAGCCGTCCCGGCCAGCAGCGCGATGCAGAGCAATACCAGCGCCACGGACAGCAGATTACGATGCTTGTTTCTCATAGCCGCTCCTTATTTATGATACAGGGCGTGGGACTGGTAGACCGGTTCGTAGGTCACGTGCATCCCGAGCTTTTTGAATGTGTTCTCATCGACGGAGGAGAGGATGACCGAGGAATGGACCTCGCCGCCGCGCAGGCCGGACAGGGCCTCCATCGCCATCTCGGCGGTCGGATTCGTGACGGCGGACATCGAGAGCGCGATGAGCACCTCGTCGGTATGCAGGCGCGGGTTGGAGTTTCCGAGGTGCTCCACCTTCAGATGCTGGATCGGCGCGAGCACCATCGGCGCGATGAGGTTCACGCGGTCGTGGATGCCGGCGAGCGTCTTGAGGCTGTTGAGCAGCGCGGCAGAGCACGCGCCCATCAGGCCAGACGTTTTGCCCGTGACGATCCGGCCGTCCGGCAGCTCGATCGCCGCGGCGGGCGCGCCGGTCTCCTCGGCCTTTCTGCGCGCTGCGGGGACGCAGGGGCGCATGTCGGGCGTGAGGTGCAGATAGTTCATCAGCATCTCCTGCTTGTGAAGCTCGCTCGCCTCGGCGAGGCCCTTTTTCACGTTGCAGGCCGTGGCGAAATAGCGGCGGATGATCTCCTGCTTCGATGCCTCGCGGCAGGCTTCGTCATCGATGATGGCGCTGCCGATCATGTTGACGCCCATGTCCGTCGGGCTCTTGTACGGGCATTCGCCGTAGATCTGGCGGAACATCGCCTCGAGCACCGGGAAGATCTCCACGTCGCGGTTGTAGTTGACGGTCGTCTCGCCGTAGGCCTCGA
>CAJMLC010000151.1 GCA_905214155.1 uncultured bacterium
CCGTGACAAACGCCTGCGGGCGTTCCGGGGCGCGGTTCTGATATGCCACCGGCATATCATTCACTCCCGCGCCCCCGCTTCGCGGCCCCTTTCATAAGGGGAGCCTTCGGGCGACCAATGGTCGCCCCTACGTCGCCTATTTTAGCGTGATGAAAATCGGAAGGTGACAATCCCTCCGTCACGGCTTCGCCGTGCCACCTCCCTTTACACAAGGGAGGCTTTCCGCTGCGGCGGGGATGGGCCGATGAAAGCATCGGCCCCTACATGCTGCGGTACAAAATCAAAAAGAGCCGATGCTTTCGCAGCGGCTCTTGTTTCCTGATTCAATGTCCAAGCAGATAGCTCAGCCCCAGCAGAATGTACATCGGCCCGAAGCAATAGGCCATGAACAGCTCCTTGTGCGGCACCTTCGCCGTGAAGCAGTCGGTCAGCAGGACGATCTCGCAGAAATATGCCGCCGCGCCAAAGAAATATGCGATCCCCTTCAGCAGCGCCTCCATCGGCGCATGCAGCAGCGACGCGATGAACAGCACCAGCGCCGTACCTACCGCAATGTTCCGCACGAGCAGCACCACATGCTCGATCTTCTGGTGCTTGCTGCCCAGCAGCAGATCGTGCTCGGTCAGCGCCTCGACCAGGTCTTCCTTCCATTCTTCCAGCAGCTTTGCCATCGCATCCTCCCTTTACGCCCCGCCTATTCCTTCCATATACAGAGCGGCTTCGCGCCGCCCGCCGTGCATTCCAGCACGACCTCCTGCAAAAATGCGCAGTGCCGCGCAAATTCCAGCTTGCTCATCGCGCCCTCGCTCATCAGCTGCAAGGGACAGTCGCCCGTCCCCGCCTGATAGCCCGGCGCGTCGTAGCCAAACGGCGCGAGCGTCAAGCCCTCGCGCTCGTAAAACCGCAGCCGCCGCTGCGTTTCCGCGTCGACCGGCTTTTCGATCTCCAGGATCAGCTTCCCAGGCAAGGCCCGGATCTCCCGCAGCAGCGCCGCACCGATCCCGCGTCCGCGCAGCTCCGGAGCCACGGCCAGATGCTCCAGAAACAGCTCTTCGCCGTGCGTCCAGTAAAACGCGATCGCGCACAGCGCTCCATCCTCCGCTGCCGCACACATCCAATATGTGTCCTGCTTCAGTGCGCGTGCCTGCCATTCTTCGTCGCGCCGCTCGTTCGCTGGAAAGGCCGCCTCATACAGCGCCCATGCCGCCGCGTAGAGCGGATGCTCCGGCCCGGTCATGCGTTCGAGTTTCATACGTTCCGTTCCTTCAAATAGTTCAGAATTTCCTCTGTATCATGCAAAACCTGCGTCTTCAACGCCTCCATCGAGGCAAATTTCTGCTCGCTGCGGACCATCCTGTAGAGGAAGGCCGTGATCTCCTTCCCATAGAGGTCGCCGCAGTCCCCCTGGATCCACGCCTCGAGCACCGGCCGCTCCAGCGCGCCCGCCGTCGGGTGGACGCCGATGTTGACGCTCGCCGGCCAGCGGTGGCCCTCGGTCTCGACCTCCGCCGCATAGACGCCGAACGCCGGAACGAGCACGCCCTCCGGGAACGCGAGGTTCGCCGTCGGCATCTCGATCTTCTCGCCGCGGCCATAGCCGTGCCGAACCGTGCCGGACAGGACGTGCGCATGACCGAGATACCGTTCGGCCTCCTCCATGCGCCCCTCGGCAAGCAGCGTCCGGATATAGGTGGAGCTGACGGTCCGCCCGTCCAGCAGCACCTCGGGGATCACATCGCAGCCCAGGCCATGCGCCGCGCAGTATTCCCGCAGCCGCTCCGGCGTGCCCTGTCCGCGATAGCCGAACCGGAAATCATGCCCGCAGACGAGATGCGCCGCCCCGTGCTGGCGCACGAGGAAGTCGCCGAGAAAATCCTCCCACGGCATCTCCATCATCGCCCGGTCGAAGTGCGCAAAAATCACGTCGTCGATGCCATACAGCCGCCGCATCAGCGCTGCCCGGTCGTCCATCGAGTTGATCAGCGGCACCGGCACGCCGGACACCAGCGTGTCCGGATGGCTGTCAAAGCTCATCGCCGCCGCGCGCAGTCCCAGCTCCGTCGCCCGCTCGCGCGTCCGGCGCAGCAGCGCGCCGTGCCCGATGTGAACGCCGTCAAAAAATCCAAGCGCGATCACGCGCGTTCCTGTTTCCTTCATACCTCAAAAAAACTCTTGACCGTGGTCAAAACCTGCCGTTTGACCGTGCCAAGCAGCAAAAATTCTCCTGTCTCGCTGTACACGCGGTACGTTCCGTCCGCAAAATGCCAGTCGCGGATACTCGCCCCGTGCTTCAGCTTCTCCGTCTGCCCCAACGTCACGATCAGCGCCGGATGCTGCGCAAACAGTGCATCCACCGGGAGCAGCAGCTCCGCCGGGTCATGCTCTTTTGCAAATTCCAAAATCTGCTCCATCGTGACGGCCTGTTCCAGTGTGAACCGCCCGGCCCGCGTACGCCGAAGTGAAGACATGCAGCCTCCGCAGCCGAGCCGCTGCCCAACGTCGTGGCACAGCGTTCGGACATAGGTTCCCTTCGAGCAGTGGACACGCAAATTCCAGTCAGAATCGTGCCCGTCCTCCACTGCAAGCTCAAATATCGTGATATTCCGCGGCTTCCGCTCCACCTCCTGGCCCTTCCGTGCCAGCTCGTAGAGCTTTTTCCCGCCGATCTTGATGGCGGAATACATCGGCGGGATCTGCGAAATGTCGCCTCGGAAGGCATCCAGCGCCGCGTCCAGCTCCTCGCGCGTGACCGCGACCGGATGGGTCTCGAGCGTCTCGCCGCTCGTGTCCTGCGTATTCGTCACAAGGCCGAGGCGCAGCCCGGCCAGATATTCCTTGCTGTCGCTCTCCGCAAACTCGACGGCCCGCGTCGCCCGCCCCACAAACAGGACGAGTACGCCGGTCGCCATCGGGTCGAGCGTGCCGCTGTGGCCGATGCGCCGCTCATGGAACACGCCGCGCAGCTTCGCCGCCACGTCCTGGCTCGTCCAGCCCGCGGGCTTGTCCACGATCAAAATGCCGTTTGCCATCCTCAGATGATCCCTTTCCGGCGCAGCACGTCCAAAATGGCGCGCTTCGCGCCTGCGATCCCGCCCGGGACTGTCGCCCCGGCCGCCGCAGCATGTCCGCCGCCTCCCAGCTCCCGGCAGAGTTCACACGCATTGTACGTCCCGCTCGTCCGCAGCGAGAGCTTCCCGTTTCCGTCTTCGACGTCGCGGACCGTGATGCCGAGCTCCACGCCCTCGATCGCACGCGCAAAGCCCGCGATCGAGTCCACGTCGTCCTCGCTCGCGCCCAATTCATCCAGCCACGCCTGCGGCAGCTCCACCAGCGCGACCTTCCCGTCCGCGTAAAATTCCGCGCTCCCGGTCAGCCGCGCCTCGAGCTTCAGCCGTGCGAAGCTCTTCGTGCCGAAGAAGATCTGGTTCACGGCGTATGTATCCGCGCCCGCGTCCTTGCAGGCCGCCGCGATGCGGAGCGTATCCGCCGTCGTGTTCGAATACTGGAAGCAGCCGGTGTCCGTGGAAATCGCAATGTAAATGGACTCTGCCATCCGCGCATCCAGCGAAACGCCGAGCAGCTCCAGCAGCCCGAAGATGATCTCGCCGCAGGCCGCGCGCTCCGCCTCCACGAGGCGACATCCCGCCGGGACGCTGCTGCGCGCATGGTGGTCGATGACGAGCTGCACTTGCGCAGCCAGTCCTTCCCGCCCGATGGGCAGCAGATCCGGCGCAGCCACGTCGACGGAAACAATCGTCGCCTCATCCGGCACATCCTCGCACACCAGCCCCTCCAGCACTGCGGCAAAGCGCGGCGTGAACTGCGGATTGCGCAGCAGCCACGCCGTCTTACCCATGGCCCGCAGGCCCAGGCAGAGCGCGGCGGAGCTGCCGATGGTGTCGCCATCCGGGCGGCGGTGCGTCAGAATGCAATAGTTGTCGTGTTCGCGCAGAAACGCAGCGGTCTCAGCCCTCGTCATGGCCGTCCTCCGCTTTCTGTTCCTTTTCCTGCAACCTGGTCAGCAGGTCGAACATGTGCGCGCCGTATTTCAGCGAATCGTCCAGCTCGAAGACCAGCTCCGGCGTATAGCGGAGCTGCAAACGGCTCCCCAGCTCGCGCCGGAGCCAGCCGCCCGCGGACTTCAATCCCTTGACGGCTTCCTTCTGCCGTGCCTCTTCGAGCACGCTGACGTAAATTTTGGAATAGCGCAGATCCGGCGTGGTGTCCACGCGGGTGATGGAGATCATGGTCTGCACGCGCGGGTCCTTCAGATTCCGGATCAGCTCGGCCAGCTCCCGCTGGATCTCCTCATTGATGCGCCCAATTCTGTTGGATGCCATAAATAGCCTCCTTTTTATGAAAAATGCCTTTGGCCGATACCCCATCGGCCCTAACCCCGCCGCAGCGGGCAAAGTCTCCCTTGTGTAAAGGGAGCTGTCACGGCGAAAGCCGTGACTGAGGGATTGTCGGGC
>CAJMLC010000152.1 GCA_905214155.1 uncultured bacterium
AATCCAGAGAAGTCATTCATGGTTTGCGCCGGGGCGGCGGAACGCCGCCCCGGTTCAGATAACTGCGTTCTATGGGAATGCTCCGACAGAGCGTTCCCCCAAACTGGGAAAGAGAAAGGAATGAGGCCATTATGAAACAGCTGTTCATCACGTCGGTCCGCGACTTTGAGAAAAACACGATGGGAACTGTCGAAATGCGGGAAATGCCCATGCCGGAACCCGCGGATGACGAGGTCCGCATCAAGATCATCTACTCCTCGATCTGCGGCTCCGACGCCCACACCCTGACCGGACACCTCGGTGAATTCGAAGAAGGCACCAAGGCGATGCTCCCGATGACCTTTGGTCATGAGCTGTCCGGCGTCATTGACAAGGTCGGCCCGAAGGCTGAAGCGCTCGGCTATCATGTCGGCGACAAGGTCATCGCCAACTATGCCAAATATTGCTACGCCTGCGAAAACTGCCGCAGCGGGCACGAGAATCTGTGCTCCCATGTGCAGTTCTGCATGAATGGCTTTGCGGAATACGCAGTCTATCATGTCACGCAGGTCCACAAGCTCCCCGAAAACTACGATCTGGAGACCGCCGCGCTCATCGAGCCGCTGACCATCGCGTTGGCCGCCGCCGAGCAGGCGCACATCTCCTACGGCAAATCCGTCGCCATCATGGGCGCGGGCGGCATCGGCCTGATGCTCGTGCAGCTGGCCCGTCTGGCCGGCGCGTCCTGCGTCACGGTCTTCGACCTTGTCGAAGAGAAGTGTGAACTGGCCAAGCAGCTCGGCGCTGACTATGCCTTTGACCCGCGCAAGGAAGGCGCGCTCGACGAGGCCATCAAGGCCGCCGGCGGCCTGTATGACTGCGTGCTCGAGGGCACCGGCGTTGTCTCCTCCGCGGAGAACGCGCTCAAGCTCCTCGCCCGCAACGGCGACGGCGTCTATTTCGCGATGTACGGCAAGAATCCGTATCTGCAGGTCAACCTGCACACGGACTTCTACTGGGATCAGAAGCACCTGCACGGCGTCATCATGGGCGCGGGCCTGTTCCCCAAGGCCATCAAGCTCGCCCCGCGCGTGAACCTCAAGGCGCTCATCCAGAAGGAGCATCCGCTGAGCCGTTATCAGGACGCATTTGCCGACCTTTATACCAAAAAGTACGCCAAGATCGTCATTAAAATGGACGAATGATCGGGGTGTAACCAGTTTCCAGATACACCCTTGGTGTTCCACAAGTCTTGGTTGCGTGCCAAGGCATGGCGGATAGCCTCAGCTTTCCCTCAGCATTTCCCAAGCTGAATACAGAGAAAGAAAGGAGATGCGCAGCGCCTGACAGCTGCGCAGACAACATTATGTCGAACGAACCGAAAACTACGGTCGAGACCGAAGAAAAGACTTATTACCACGGCGGCAAAGCCGTGGCGAGAAAGTTTGCCTTTGCATCCGGCGAGCTGGTCTACAACCTGCCGTGGATGCTGGTCAGCTCGTATCTGGCCTTCTTCATGACGGACGTCGCCCTCATCCCGGCGAGCGCCGTCTCCATCCTGTTCCTGATCTGCCGGATCTGGGACGCCATCAATGACCCGATGATCGGCTCCCTGGCCGACCGCACCAACACCAAGATGGGCCGCTATCGCCCGTGGATGCTCGGCGGCGCGCTCGGTCTGATCCCGCTGGTCGTCCTGCTGTTCTGGGCGCATCCGGGCTGGAGCGTCGGTGCCCGTACGGCCTACGGCTGCATCCTCTACTTCATCACCGTTGTCGCCTCCACCTCCTGGAACATCCCGTTCTCCGCGCTGAACGGCGTTATCTCCCCGTATCCGCGTGAGAGAGCCTCGTTCTCCAGCTATCGTATCTTCATCTCCTCGATCGCCTGCTCCGTTGCAACGGCGCTCTTCATCCCGTTCGTCACCAAGTTCTCCGGCGCCGAGGGCAACACCGTCCGCGGCTACCTGCTGGCAGCGCTCGTGATCTGCTGCATGGCGATCCCGTTCGTCTTTACGTCCATCCTTGGCACCAAGGAAGTCGTCAAGGCTCCTCCCCAGCAGAAGCAGAAGTTCCACGCCAAGGAACTGGCGGCCTGCTTCACCAAGAACCCGCCCCTGCTCATCGTGTGCTTTGCCTTCCTCGTCTACGGCTTCCTGAACTATGGCCGCATGACTGTCGGCATGTACTACTTCACCTACGTCTGGGGCGATGTCAGCCTGTTCACGCTGTACGCGACCGTCAACGGCCTGATCTGCGCCGTGGCTGCGTTCTTCAGCGCGGCTCTGGTCAAGCTCTGCCGTGGTAAGCGCGGCGCGCTGCTGCTCTCCTATGGCCTGAGCTTCATCCTGAACGTCATCCTGTTCTTCCTCTCCCCGGAGAATGCATCTTCCACGCTCGTGCTCGTGCTCCTGTTCGGCACCGGCATCTTCAACGGCTTCTGCACCGCCCTGCTCTACGGCATGATCGGCGACACCGTTGAATATGGCCAGTGGAAGACCGGCGTCCGTGCGGACGGCCTCTGCTCCTCCGGCACCAGCTTCATGCTGAAGCTCGGCGGCGCCATCGCCCCGACGATGCTGCTCGCCATGCTCGCCGCCAACGGCTATGCGGAAGGCTCTGCCACGCAGACCGCGGGCGCCCTGTCCACGATGAACATCGTCATGAACCTGGTTCCCGCCATTCTCGCGGCAATCAGCTTCCTGCTGTTCGTGTTCTACAAGCTCGACGCCAAGCTCCATGCCCAGATCATTCAGGACCTGAAGGATCGCGGCCAGTACGTCGTCGAAGAATAATTCCATTCTTCTCTCTTTCCTATGGGGGAGCGCCGGTCCGGCGCTCCCCCAATCTATTTTTGTGGGATCGGCCCCTACAGGATGTTGTGTATCCGCAAAATGCCGCCTGCCCGCCATCATCAAGATCGTGCGATGCGCGCTTCCGCTTTCTTTTTCGGCGGTTCTATGCTACACTATGGAGCAAAACAAGGATCACGGAGGGAATATCATGGTGAAAAAACGGACGAGGCTCTGGCTGCTGCCAGTCATGCTGGCCGCGGCGGGATTCTGCTATCTGGACAACTGCACCGTGCAGACCACGTTCCACACGCTCTGCTGCGCAAACCTGCCGGAGGCCTTCTCAGGCCTGCGCATCGTGCAGATCTCCGATCTGCATGGGCGCGTCTTCGGCAAGGAGCACGCGGCGCTGCTGGACGCCGTCCGCGCGGCGAAGCCCGACCTCATCGCCCTCACCGGCGATCTCGCCGATGAGGATACGCCGCTCCCGTCGCTGCGGCCCCTGCTCGCGGGTCTGACGGCGCTGGCGCCCGTCTATTATGTCACGGGCAATCACGAGTGGGTCATCTCCCGCGCCGTGCGGCAGGCGCTCTACGGCTTGCTGGACAGTTCCGGCGTCATCCGCCTGGAGAACGACTACCGCGTGCTGGAACGGGACGGGCAGCGGCTTGTGATCGCGGGCGTCGATGACCCGAACGGCCCTGCCGACCAGAAGACCGCGCCGGAGCTGATCCGCGAGATCCGCGCCGCCTGCGGCGAGGACGTCTTCATTCTTGCACTCTGCCACCGCAACGACCAGCTGCCGCTCTGGGCAGGACTCGGTGTGCCGGTCGTCCTTGCGGGCCACGCACACGGCGGCATCGTCCGTCTGCCGGGTCTCGGCGGCGTGTTCGGTACGCATTACGAGTTCTTTCCCGGCGACGATGCCGGGCTGTATGCACAGGGCGGAACGCAGCTCTATGTCAGCCGCGGGCTTGGGCCCAGCAGAAGGCTGCCGATCCGCGTCTGCAATGCACCGGAATTGGCGGTATTGACGCTCGTTCGCGGAGAGATATAAACTTTTTATAAACAATCGGCCCGTTTTCTTGTTTTTCAGGAAATACCTCCTATAATAATAAAGAAAATAGAAAAAACAGAAAACAGGGTGAGTGTATGTTTCGCAAGATCGGAGATGCGCTCCGGCGCTTTATGGCCGGGCGATATGGATCGGATAAACTGAATCAATGGATGCTGGGACTGGCGATCGTGCTGATCGTGCTGGGGCTGATCGGCGGGCGCGCGGACAGCGCAGTCCTGTCGGCGCTGGGCGTGGTGGCATACGTGCCGCTGATCTGGTCGCTGTTCCGGACGTATTCGCGGAATATCGAGGCGCGGCGGCGCGAAAATGCGGCGTTCCAGCGTGTGCTGACGCAGCTGAAGGACCGCGACCACCGCTATTACCATTGCCCAAAGTGCCGCCAGACCGTGCGCGTGCCGCGCGGGCGCGGGAAGATCAATATCCGCTGTCCGAAGTGCGGCGAGCAGTTCGTGAAAAAGAGCTGAAAAAGGCTTGATTTTCCTTGCCCGGCCTGCTATAATAGCTGGGCGAGTTCATACGGAGTGGTATCGAAGTGGTTATAACGGCCCTGACTCGAAATCAGGTGTACC
>CAJMLC010000153.1 GCA_905214155.1 uncultured bacterium
CGCGGCGCAGCGTGAAAAGGCCCGCTGTCCGGGTGCGTCGGGAGTTTTCAGATACCCCCTAGCTTTGCGGCCACATCTTCAATGGCGCACTCCCCGCTGGGGAGCAGCTCTATTCACGCACTGCGGACACGGGCGGCATAGGCGGTGTTGTGCATGTTCTGCTTGCTGGTCGCCCGAAGCGGCACGATCTGCTCTTTTGTTGCCTTGCGGATCAGTCCAACGATAAATGTGAATTCGATCCCAATCAGGATTTCAGGAAGCTCTAATTCGGCATCACTTGGAATGACCTCCACGCGGACCTCGTTTTCCGTTTCCTCCACCCAATAGAGCAGCGCACCGATCAGCGGCTTCTACTGCGCCAACCGCTTCAGGCAGGTGAGCGCATTACAGCTGCAATAGGCGGCGAAGATCGGCGGAGAAAAAGTTTCGATATTGTCCGAAGCCGCCAACTGGATGGGCATTTCGTCATCGGGCGAAAGCGTATCGACCGCCTGCATGAAACGGAAGTATTCTTCTGCGGTCAGGCTGGGAGCCTGACGCGCAAATAAATCTTCCGGCAGAACGGCCTTTTTCAAGACCTCCTCCACAGAGAAGCCCATCGCGGAGAGGTAGGCCCCATAGTTTTTGTCGATCAGAAAATGCTTCAAGGGATCACTTCCTTTTCTCATCATAATCACAAACCGCAGCTGTGACAAGCCTCTGTCAGCTGAAATTTTTGATGACCCAATCAAACACGCGATCTCCAAAAATCTTGTGTGTCCAGACCATCGGCTTTGCGCCAAAGCCGATCAGGTAGCGGGTACGGGGGCGGCGCTTGGTGATGGCCTTGCGGACGGTCTTTGTGATCAGCTCCGGCTTGGAGAGCATATTTCCGCTGTAATTCTTGATCATACCGTCTGCGGCCTTGTTTGCCATTTCAGCATACGCACCGCCCGACGAAGTCTTTTTCAGATTGTTTGCGGCGATAATACCCCAATCGGTCTTGATGCCGCCCGGCTCCACCACGATCACATCAATGCCAAAGGACCGCAGTTCCATACGCAGGCAGTCAGACAAGCCCTCAACAGCGTATTTCGTGGCATGATACCAGCCGCCGACTTCGTCCAGATCTTGCCGCCCATAGAAGAAATGTTGACGATTTTTCCATAGTGCTGCTCCCGCATGGCAGGGGTCACAAGCTGAATGAGCCGCGCCATGCCAAAGAGGTTCACGTCGAACTGACGGCGGCCTTCCTCCAGCGGTACATCCTCGATGGCGCCATAAGAGCCGTACCCGGCGTTGTTGACCAGCACATCGATGCGTCCGGCGCTGCGGAGCACCTCGTCCACGCAGGCACGAATGGAATCGTCCACCGTCAGATCAAGGGAAACAGGCTTAATGCCCTCGGCTTTCAAGTCCTCCATGCGATCCACGCGCCGCGCAGCGGCATAGACCTGAAACCCTGCCGCTTTCAATTCCTGTGCGACCATCCTGCCGATACCGCTGGACGCGCCCGTGACCAATGCTACTTTTTTCATAACTGATGACCTCCAAATTCAATTTTGATGGGTTCATCATAGCCAAATTGTCCCAAGATTTGAAGCACACAGCGCGCCATCCTGTTTGCAATTCACGCCATCCAGGCTGACAAATACTTTCTAAAACACGATCGGAGGTTTTCCCATGGAATTACCCGCCTGCCCTGTCGAAACAACGCTGATGCTCATCGGTGACAAATGGAAGGTGCTCATCCTGCGCGACCTGATGGACGGCACAAAGCGCTTCGGCGAACTCAAAAAGTCCATCGGCCACGTCACGCAGAAGGTGCTCACGGCCCAGCTGCGCGACATGGAATCCCGCGGCCTGCTCACGCGCAAGGTCTATGCCGAGGTCCCGCCGCGCGTGGAGTATACCCTGACCGAAACCGGCTACAGCTTAAAGCCTATTCTCGATTCCATGGTCGCCTGGGGCACGCGCTACAAGGAAAACGCCGCGGTAGCGGAGGCCGCTGATGCGCCCGATGCGCCCTGATCCGGACATCTCCGCCCGCAAACGCCGCGCGGCGGCATTCCCGCGTTCGTCCTCTCGCCGTATCCCGCCTCCGGCGTCCCGCGGCGCCGCAGCAGCGGAGGCCTGCAGCGCCTACCGCTCATTTTTCGCATTTTCCCCTTGTCTTTTCCAGTAAAATCGTATATAATACCTTGTACGTTTGCCATCCTGTGCAAAAGGAGGTTTTTCCCATGATCCGTATGAAAACAGACTGCGGCGCGATCACCGTCGACAACGCCGTCTATACCAATATCGCGGGCTACGCCGCGACCAACTGCTTCGGCGTCAAGGGCATGGCCGTCCGGTCGATGACCGACGGACTGGTCCACCTGCTCCGGCGCGAGGCCATGAGCAAGGGCGTCAAGGTCACGTTCCACGAAGAGGGCCAGATCTCGATCGACCTGCACATCATGATGGACAAGGGCGTCAACATCAGCGCGATATGCTCCTCCATCATCCAGGAGGTCCGCTATTTCGTCACAAAGTCCACCGGCACCGAGGTCCAGGCCGTCAACGTCTTTGTCGACTCCATTACCATTGATTAAGCCGCGGGCGATCGTCCGCCACCACGGAGGTGTTTCCTTTTGAGACAAACTTTTGACGGCGCGGCCTTTGGCCGCATGATCTGCTCCGCCGCGGCTTCCATCGAGCTTAAAAAGCAGAAGATCAACGAACTGAACGTTTTCCCCGTGCCGGACGGCGACACCGGCACCAACATGAGCATGACCCTCGGCGCGGCCGCGGCAGAGCTTCGCCGCAAGCCGGACGTCACGCTCACCAAAGCCGCCGACGTCGCGGCCTCCGCGCTGCTGCGCGGTGCGCGCGGCAACTCCGGCGTCATCCTCTCCCTGCTGTTCCGCGGCTTTTCCAAGGCGCTCAAGGGCATGGAGCAGGCCGACGGCCGCGATTTTGCCGCCGCGCTGACCACCGGTGTCGAGGCCGCCTATAAGGCCGTCATGAAGCCCGCCGAGGGCACGATCCTCACGGTCTCCCGCCTCACGGCAGACGCCGCGCGCGACCTTGCCGCCGAAGATCACAGCATCGAATCCGTCCTCGCCGCCGCCATCCCCGTGGCGAAGGCCGCGCTGGACAACACCGTCAACCAGAACCCCGTGCTGAAAAAGGCCGGCGTTGTCGACGCGGGCGGCATGGGCTTCGTGGTCATCCTCGAGGGCATGCTCAGCAGCCTTCAGGGCAACGACATCGTCGCGGACGAGTCCGCCGCCGTAAACGAACAGGCCGACTTTGCCGAGTTCGATTCTGAGGATATCACCTTTGCCTTCGACACGGTCTTCATCGTCCGCAAATCCGCGCCCGATGTCTCGCTCGAGCCGCTGCGCGCCTACCTCGACGGCATCGGCGACAGCCTCGTCATCGGCGAGGACGACGAAGCGTTCAAGGTTCACGTCCATACGAACATCCCCGGCGACGCGCTCAGCGAGGCCCAGAAATACGGCACGCTCGAACTCGCCAAGATCGAGAACATGCGCATGCAGCACGACGATCTGGCCGCCGGCCGCAAGGCCCGCTCCACCGATGACCTCGAGGCCATCGAGCAGGAGCTGGAATCCGCGCCCGCCCCGCAGCCCCCGCAGCCCGAAAAACGTTACGGCGTCGTCGCCGTCTGCGCAGGCGAAGGGCTTGCCAGCGTCTTTACCGACCTTGGCGCGGACCGGATCATCGAGGGCGGCCAGACCATGAACCCCTCGACCGAGGACATCCTCAGCGCCGTCGAGCAGACGCCCGCCGAGATCGTCTTCGTCCTGCCGAACAACAAGAACATCATCCTTGCGGCGCAGGCCGCGGCAGAGCTCGCCGAAAAGGACGTCATCGTCATTGAGAGCAAGACTGTCCCGCAGGGCATCACCGCCCTTCTGAACTTCGACGCCGAGCTGGACGTGCAGGAAAATACCGCCGCCATGACCGCCAGCCTCTCCACCGTCACCACCATGCAGGTCACTTATGCAGCCCGCAATTCCGACTTTGACGGCCATGACATCCACGAGGGCGATTACCTCGGCCTCTGCGACGGCGCGCTGCTCGCCGTCACGCCCGACCTCACCGCCATCCTCACAAAGATGGCCGAGAAGGCCGGTGCGGAGGACCACGCTTTCATCAACATCTTCTATGGCTGCGACATTTCGGAGGCCGACGCCGAGGCCGCACGCGACATCTTTGCCCAGCATGCCCCGGACGCCGAGATCAATCTCCTCTCCGGCGGCCAACCGATCTACTACTACCTCATCTCCGCTGAATAAAAACCCGAGGGCCGGCATCGCCGGCCCTCGTTCCCTTTCTGCCGCATCCCTCGTAGGGGCGGACACCCATGCTTGTCTTTTTTGAACCCGTTCTTTTCTTTCTCTG
>CAJMLC010000154.1 GCA_905214155.1 uncultured bacterium
TCAGCGTCAGCTGACGGTCGCCATCAAGCGCGCCCGCCACATCGCCCTGCTGCCGTACGTGGCAGAATAAGCAAAAACAAAACGCGCCTGTCCAACGGACAGGCGCGTTCTGCAATGAGGTAGCCATGTTTTCGATCACGCTGCTCTGCATGGGCAAGCTCAAGGAAAAATTCTATACCGCCGCCGCAGAGGAATACAGCAAGCGCCTGCGCGCGTTTGCCGATTTCCGCATCGTCGAGCTGCCGGAATACCGCCTGCCGGACGACCCGAACGAGACGCAGATCGCGCAGGGTCTGGCCCGCGAGGCCGAGGCCATTCGCAAGGCCATCCCGAAGGGCGCGTGGCTCTGCGTGCTGACGCCGGAGGGCAGGCTGCTCTCCTCGGAAGAGCTGGCCTCCGCGCTGCACGGCGTGAAGACCGGCGGCAGATCGGCGGCCTGTTTTCTAATCGGCTCGTCGTTCGGCATCGATCCATCGATCAAGGCGATGGCCGATCTGAAGCTCTCGATGAGTAAGATGACCTTTCCGCACCACTTAGCCCGCGTGATGGCGCTCGAGCAGCTGTACCGCGCCGAGTCCATCCAGGCGGGAACAAAATATCATAAATGAGGTGTTTATCATGTTCAAATCCTATGAAATGATGGAAACTGCTGTAAAGCACAACGCGCAGGGCGGCGAAGGCAGCCCGAAGTTCCGCTATCTGTTCTCTGCTGAGGAGCTTGGCAACCGGGGCGAGCTGCTCGCAGTCATCACGCTGGAGCCGGGCGAGTCCGTCGGCGTCCATCCGCACACCAGCAATGGCGAAGCCTATTTCATCCTCGAAGGCGGCGCAACCATGACCGAGGACGACGAGACGCGTATCCTCGGCGTCGGCGACGCGGAATTCTGCGCCGACGGCCACACGCACTCGATCAAGAATCACACCGATAAGCCCATGCGCTTCCTTGCGGTGATCTTCCCGAACAAGTAAAACGCAGCGGCCCTTCCATCCGGAAGGGCCGCGTTTTCTTTTCGAACCTATCTTGTAGGGGCAGGCATTGTCTGCCCGAAGGGCCGATGAGGGCATCGGCCCCTACGAACCGTATCCGCAAAATGCCGCCAGCCCGCCATCATCAAGATAGCGTGCGGCGCGTAGTCGCCCGCGGAAAGGTGACTTGGGGCGGGCAAATCTAGCCGGACAAATGAGTTGTCACATGATGGCGGCACGGGTCGCACTCCCGGTTTTGCATGGCTTCTCTTTCCTTTTCTTCACCGGGCGCGGCGGTTCTTTTCTTTCTCAGCGGAGAAAGAAAAGAATGGGGGGCGCAAAAAACGTCAGCTCCGGTCGAAGCCGAGGTAGCGCGTGCCCTGGAAATGGAGCGTCCCGCGGTCTCCCTCGAAGAGCATGCCATAGTCGCGCCCTGTCATGCGCAGCTCCATCCGGTCGCCGCTCTCCACCTGAAATGTCACATAATAGGTCGTGTCCGTGGTGCAGTAGTCCATGTCGTTTGCGCCGTTGTGGTGCCGGTGGCTGACATTTGTGCGCTTGGTGACGACCGTTGCGGGCACGGACAGGCGCGGCGAGGCGTCATTTTTCCGCTTTTCCTTCGCGCCGCGCACGAGCATCGCGATCATCGTGCCGATTACAAAAACGAAGATAATGGTAAAAAAGATCGGGAATAGGGTGGAAAACAGGTCAAAACCAACTCCAAACATTGCAAATTCTCCTTTTCTCTGTTCTGTTTTTCAGACGAAATTCAGCAGAAAATGTTCCATCAACGCCAGGGATCGCTTGTCCCGGCCTTTTCCACGTTCCATTGGATGCTCCACTGTCCGCGCGGGATGTACATGCGCGTGACATAGAATGGGTCGTCCGAGGTGTTCCACGTGTAGCCGTTCATCAGCAGGCCATATTGATAATACCGCCGCGCCACGGCGACAGACAGCTCGCTGCGCGTCCCCTCCGGATAACAGACCACAGACGGCATTTCGCCGGTCAGGGCGGTGATGGCGTCGCGGCTGCGCGTCATCTCGGAGACCAGCGTGGCCTCGTCCATGCAGCTGAGGTTCCCGTGTGACCACGTGTGGCTCTGGATTGAGACGAGTCCAGACTGCGCCAGCTCCTGAATCTGCTCGGCGGTCATCTTATGCGCCTTGCCAAGATCGCGCGGAATGACGAAGATCGTCGCCTTGGCCTGATATTTCTGCAAAAGCGGATAAAGCTCCGTATAATTGTCGTCATAACCGTCATCAAACGTCAAAATCACGGGCTTTTCGTAATCTTCGAGGTGCGAAAGATCGTCGAAGAAGATCGTCTCATAGCCATTGTCCGCGAGGTATTGCAGGTGATTTTCCAGTTCGGACGGGCGGACAAAGAGGTCGGAATAGCCCCACGTTTCGTCGCCGACGGCGTGGTACATCAGGATGGGGACATTGACATTCGGTGTGGGCAAATCTGTGTTCTGGGGGCGCGCAAAATAGAGGACGCCGTCCTCTGTCTCCCCCGTGAGCAGCCCAAATCGCTCCGCCGCGCGGACGCCGTCGATCCAGAGTTCCCCATCCTGCCAGAGCGCCTGTGTCCCGTCCGCCGCGAGCCGCAGGCGCTCGCCCATGCGGCAGAGCACCGCCGCGTCCTCGGATTCCTGCAAGAACAGGTGTCCGCCATCCGCGAACTGGGCCGCCGGAACGAGCAATGTGCCGTCCGCCGCCTGGAGCGTCGGCGACCAGACGCCGAACAGCAGGATGTCCGGGCCGGAGGGCAGCAAAACAGGTTCGGACTCCGGTTCCGGTGCTTCTTCCGGCTTCGGCGTTTCCGACAATTCTGCCTGTACCTCCACCAGCGGGTCTGCGGTCACTTCTTCCGGCTCTATCGTCTCCGCGGCCTGGACCGGCATCGCGGGGATCTCGACCTCCGCGGGCGCACAGCCCGTCAGGCCAAGGCAGAGCAGCAGGGACAGCAACAGCGCACAGCGTTTCATCCGTCATTCCTCATTTTCCGTCATTTTCCTCTATCCTATCAAATTTTACCGTGCAGGGCAAGCGGTTTTTTGCGTCAGTTGGCAGAAGCGCACGGGTTCTTGTCAAGGGATGGAAAGATTCGTTGACAAAAACGTAGAAAAAGGGTATTCTAATTAGGGCGCATCTGAAAACTGGCGATGTGACCGGCAGCGTGAAAAGGTCCGCTGTCCGGGTGCGTTGACAGTTTTCAGATACACCCCATGGATATTGCGGCGCTTCCATTCGGCGCTTGCAGGAAAGAAGGAAATCAAATGGCAGAAAAGAATACATTCTATATCACAACGCCAATCTATTATCCGTCGGCAAAGCTCCACATCGGCCACGCCTATTCCACCGTCGCGACCGACGCGATCGCGCGCTACCACCGTCTGCGCGGCGAGGACGTGATGTTCCTCACCGGTACGGACGAGCATGGCCAGAAGATCGAAGAGAAGGCCAAGGCCGCGGGCGTCACGCCGCAGCAGTTCGTGGATGAGATCGTCTGCGGGGAAAAGGGCATTCTCGACCTCTGGAAGCTGATGAACATCTCTAACGACCGTTTCATCCGCACGACCGACGACTATCATGTCGAATCCGTCCAGCGCATCTTCAAGAAGATGTATGACAAGGGCGACATCTATAAGGGCACGTACAAGGGCAAATACTGCACGCCGTGCGAGAGCTTCTGGACCGAATCGCAGCTGAAGGACGGCAAGTGCCCGGACTGCGGCGGCGAGGTCCACGACGCCGAGGAGGAGGCCTATTTCTTCCGCCTGTCCAAATATGCCGACCGTGTGCGCGATCTGCTCGTCAACACCGACTATCTGCAGCCGCGCTCCCGCGTCAACGAGATGGTCAAGAACTTCATCGATCCGGGTCTGGAGGATCTCTGCGTCTCCCGCACGTCGTTCACGTGGGGCATCCCCGTCACATTCGACCCGAAGCACGTGGTCTATGTCTGGCTCGACGCGCTGACCAACTATATCACGGCCCTCGGATATGAGAACGAAAAATACCACGACTATACGAAATACTGGCCCGCGGTACACATCGTCGGCAAGGAGATCGTCCGGTTCCACTCCATTATCTGGCCTGCAATGCTCATGAGCCTCGAAGAGCCGCTGCCGAAGCATGTCTACGGCCACGGCTGGCTCGTCATCGACGGCGGCAAGATGTCGAAGTCGAAGGGCAATGTTGTCGATCCCTACGTGCTGGCCGAGCGCTTCGGCGTGGACGCGCTGCGCTTCTTCCTGCTGCGC
>CAJMLC010000155.1 GCA_905214155.1 uncultured bacterium
CTGATCGGCGTCGATGACGTACTTGTCCTCGCCCTCGGTGATGATGCCGAGCGGACATGCGTCGGCGCAGGCGCCGCACTTGACGCAAGCATCGCTGATAACATAAGCCATAGTAGTTACCTCCAATTAAGATTTACGACTTCATGATAGCACATTTTTTGAAAAATGCAATGATATTTCTGTGAATTTTCGGCGGGAATTTCGGTTAAAGTACTCTTATTTACTAGGTTTTCCGGAAAATCCGTATAATTCGGAAGGGAAACGGCGAAAATCCCAGCGAAGAGAACGTGTATTGCCAAAAGGAGGCCGCACTATGCGAAAACCGGAGCTGTCCATCACCCTGATCCAGGTGCTGCGCCGCGCCGCGTGGCAGGCCCGCGCCCTGGGCCACAGCTACGTTGGCACGGAGCATCTGCTGCTCTCTCTGCTCGGCGCGGAGCGGGCGGGCGGCGTGCTCCGCAGTCTCGGCTGGGAGGAGCGGACGCTGCGCAGCGTGCTGGCGCTCGAATGCGGACAGGGCAGCCGCTCCACGCCGCTGGTGCAGTCCTATTCGCCGCTGGCCAGAAGCGCCATCGGCGCCGCTGCGCACGAGGCCGCGGCGCTCCGCGCGGCAGATGTCCGGCCGGAGCATCTGCTGCTGGCCCTGACGCGCGAGGAGGATTGCACGGCGGCGCGATTGCTGCGGCAGTCCGGCGCGGATCTCAACTGCGTTTTTTCGAATGTCTATGCGTTCTGCACGGCGCCTGCGCCGGTCGGAACAGGGAGGGAGATCAGTACGAAGCTGCTGGAATTATATTGTGAGAACATGGTCGAAAAGGCGGCGGCGACGGAGCCGGTCATCGGGCGCGAGCGCGAGATGACGCAGCTGCTGCAGGTGCTCAGCCGGAAAAACAAGAACAATCCGGCCCTCATCGGCGAGCCGGGCGTCGGCAAGACGGCCATTGTGGAGGGACTTGCGCAGCGGCTCGCCGCCGGGACCGTGCCGGAGCCGCTGCGCGGCAAGCGCCTTTACAGCCTGAATCTGGCGAGCATTCTGGCGGGAACAAAATACCGCGGCGAGTTTGAAGAGCGCATCCGCGATGTGCTCGCGGAGCTGCGCCGCTGCGGCAATGTGATCCTGTTTGTCGACGAAATGCACACGCTCGTCGGCGCAGGCAGCGCCGAGGGCGCGATCGACGCGGCAAATCTGCTCAAGCCCGCGCTGGGGCGCGGCGAAGTGCAGATGATCGGCGCGACGACGCTGGAGGAGTACCGCAAGTTCATCGAAAAGGATGCCGCGCTTGAGCGGCGCTTCCGCCCGATCACCGTGCGCGAGCCGAGCCGGGTCGAGACAGAAGAGATCCTGAATGGCCTGCGGCCCGGCCTTGAGCGGCACCACGGTGTGCGCATCTCCGCAGGCGCGATCCGTGCGGCGGTGGAGCTCTCGTGCCGGTATCTGACGGAGCGGTTTTTGCCGGACAAGGCGCTGGACCTGCTGGATGAGAGCGCGGCGCGGATCTGGCTGAGCGGCGGACGGGACTGCGACGGTGCGCTGGCGAAGGAGAAACGCGATGTTTCCAAGGCACTGGAACAGGCAGTGTCGGCCAGCCGCTTTGAGCAGGCGGCGCAGCTGCGCGACCGGTTGGAGGTGCTGCTGCGGCGGCAGGCGGCAAGCTATCAGTCACCGCCGTTCGTCGGGGCGGATGAGGTCGCCGCGACGGTCGCGGACAAGACGGGCATCCCGCTGCAGAAGCTGAGCGGAACGGAGCAGGAACGGCTGCTGAACCTGCGTGAACGGCTGGCGGAACGGGTCGTAGGGCAGCCACAGGCAGTGGATTGCGTGGCACGCGCGGTGCTCCGCGGGCGGATGGGCCTCGCGGGCGCGCAGCGCCCGGCGGCGTCGATCCTGCTGACCGGGCCGACCGGCACCGGGAAGACGCAGCTCTGCCGCGCGCTGGCAGACTGCGTATTCGGCACGCAGGATGCGCTCGTGCGCGTCGACATGAGCGAATATATGGAGCCGAGCTCCGTCTCACGCCTGATCGGCGCGCCGCCGGGCTATGTCGGGCACGACGAGGGCGGCATGCTGACGGAAAAGGTGCGGCGGAGGCCCTACTGCGTGGTGCTGCTGGACGAGCTGGAAAAGGCGCACCGCGATGTGACGAACCTGCTGCTGCAAATTCTCGAGGACGGCGTGCTGACCGACTCGTTCGGGCGGGCCGTCAACTTCAAAAATACGATCGTCGTGATGACGTCGAATCTCGGCAGCGAGCGGATGGGACAGGGTGGACTCGGTTTCACGCCGCAGCCGGACAGCGAACGTTGGCGCACTGCGGTGCGTGAGGCGTTCCGCCCGGAGCTGCTGGGCCGTATCGACTGCACGATCGCGTTCTGCCCGCTCGGCCTGCCGGAGCTGACGGAGATCGCCGGGAAGCTGCTGGCCGAGACGGCGGCGCGGGCCGGGGCGCGGGACGTTGCGCTGGACATCGCGCCGGAGACGGCAGGATGGCTGGCCGCGCGGTGCATGGGCGACGGCGCCGGTGCGCGGGCGCTCCGCCATGAGATCCAGACGCAGGTGGAGGACCCGCTGGCCGACCGGATGCTCGCGGACAGCGCGCTGCGGCGCGCGTCCGTCGTGGTGGCGGACGGCGGGATCGCCGTCCGACCCGGAACGCCGGAATAAGATCATCATGACAGAAAACCGCCCTGTGTACACGACTGGTACGCGGGGCGGTACTGCATTTATTCGGCGGGGTCCTGCTGGAGCTGTTTGCGGTACTGGCTCGGCGAGCAGGACATGTATTTCCGGAACACCTCGGAATAATAGCTTGCGCCGGAGAAGCCGACGGTCGTCGCGATCTCGGTGATGGTCAGCTCCGGGCGGCTGAGCAGCGGGAGGCTCTGCTGGATGCGGTAGTGCAGGAGAAAATCAAAGGGCGTCTGGTGCAGCGTGGCCTTGAACATGCGGCAGAACGCGCTCTTGTTCGCGTAGCAGGCCGCGACCATCTGGTCGAGCGTGATCGGCTCGCTGTAATGCTCGTAGATGAAGGTCAGCGCGTTTTTCAGCCGCTGGATCTGCGCGGCGTTCCGGTCGTCGGACAGCTTGGGCACCAGCTCGGTGAAGCGCTGATAGAGCTCGATCCAGAGCTCGCTGATCGTGTTTTTCAGCAGGATCTCGCTGCAGGGCACCTCGCTGAAAAACTGATCGCGCATCCGGTCCATCAGCGCGAGCACGCGCTGGTGCGCCGGGGTGTGGCCCGTGAAGCGGCAGAAGGGGAAGGCGGCGCTCTCCAGGATCGGGGTGACATATTTGCGCTCGATGGCGCTGCCCTCGAAGCTGTAGACCAGCACGGGGTTGAAATTGAAGACCTCGTAGCGGCAGTCCTCGTGTTCGCGCTCCTGCGAGTGGACGGCGTTTTTGTTGATCACGACGCAGTCCCCCTCCTGGAAATAGAAGGTCTCGTGGTTGATCAGCATGCGCATCCCGCCCTCGAGCACGCGGGATACCTCGATGACCGGGTGCCAGTGCGGCTTGACAAAGGAGGATGGATAGTCGGAGAGCTTGGGGCTGAGATAGCCGATCGGAAAATCGGGGCGGCCATGCGCCTTCATTTCCAGCCCGCTTTTGGACACGATCATCATCGGGTCGCTCATGGGAAGGAGCTCCTTTCATAACTTTGTTATAGCTCGATACAAGATAGCAGACGTTTTTACTTGCTTTCTTCTTTTAATTATAAGAGAAAATTGAAGGGAACCAAGTGGTTTATAAAAGATTTCCGATTTGCACAAAACGGGAATGCTGTTTTTTAGAACATGCACAAGGAAAATGCGGAGAGAAAGAGAAAAACGGAAAATTGTTATAGTTTGATGGAAAATTGTTATAACATCGCAGAGGCGGACGCCTCTGATCGCCCAAAGGCTCCCCTTGATCGTATCAAGGGGAGCTGGCTGGCCGCAGGCCAGACTGAGGGGATCAAGGCTGTCAATTTCCGCTGCACTTCGCCCCTACATCCGAAAACGACGACGCACCAGCCCCCCCTCCTCGCGAGGGGGACTGTTCTTTCTCCCTCTTTATTAGAAAATACGTTCGAAAATACAGAATTATGACTGAAACGGGTACAAATTGTAAATAATTTCTTCGAAAAAATTTTCGCAGAAGACTTGAATTTTATGTTAACAGCCTTTATCATATAAGTGAAGTGGAGCTAAGTGGTGT
>CAJMLC010000156.1 GCA_905214155.1 uncultured bacterium
AATACTCGCCGTCTTCACGCTGAAATGAGAATTTTTCGGCAAGGATGCAGGAGAAACAGAAAACGATCAGGCAGAGCACCCAAAGGCTCCCCTTACGAAAGGGGAGGCTATCCGCTGCGGCGGGGATTTCTCCCCCAGTCGCCTTCGGCGACAGCCCCCTCTTGCTAGAGGGGGCCTTTGGACGATCGCATGTTTCTCCATTGCAGCGATAGCACGATGAACCTATCGTACAAGACGGGCGCTGGCTGTTCCAAGGGGAACAGGACAGCGCATTTTGTTTTTCAGATACACCCTATGGGAAAAGTATGTCTGTACGAAAGGAGCATCGCGCATGGCCAAACGAAACATCCCCCTCCAAGGCAAGGGCCGCCGCTTCCGCGCCGACCTCTGGCTGGACGAGAAGATCACGGGCCGGACGATGGACGCACTGCGGCGGCAAGGCGTCCGCTTCCCCGAAAACGCGAACCCGCGCAAAACGGCAGAATTCAAGGCCGAATACCAGCGGCAGCTCAACCAGTTCCGAAAAGAGCGCGCCGCGAAAAAGGCCGCCAAGCAAGTATCCCCCATCGAGCCTCCAAAGGCCGATTGAACCCGGCTCCGTCTTGGGAACGCGGAGCCGGGCCATCCCCCATCCCCGCTACTCCGGCGTTCACATAGAAAAAATTTACGAAAAGAAAGGAAACGAGAGATGAAAAAGAGACTTTTATCACTCCTTCTTGTTCTGGTCATGCTGCTGGGCGTGCTGCCGATCTCGGTGAGCGCGGTGAATCGCACATATACGATCACAGTCGATTTGACGGAATATACAGGCACTGTTAAATCAGCTAGACTTGAAAATGGTAACGGATTAAAGTATATTGCCAGCGCAGTACCCGGACAATCGAAGACCATTACATATACCTATGACAGAGAACAGGCCATGAACAGCGCGTATATTGAGTTTATATTGAAACTAGACGCGCCTGTTCAGTCATGGGTTATCGATGGCGAAACCTATACCGAGAATTATGAGTCTGATGAACCTGTAACAGAGAACTGGGACTATGACTCTTGGGATGTTGACGCTGACGGTCACGCTAGTTGCTATAAGTGGCTTACAGATGACTGCGTAACATATACGATCAAGGCCATTTCTCCGAGCTACGCACACGACTATGCGCCGACGCTGGTCTTTGACGAGACCATGGGCACCGCCACCAGCACGCTGAGCGGCGACAACACCTACAAACTGACGGCGACGCCGAAGACGGGCTATCTCTTTGAGTATTGGCAGAAGGAGGGCAGCACGGAAAAGGTCACGACCAAAGAGCACACCGTGACCCTCGCGCAGGACGAGACATGGAATGCAGTCTTCCGCAAGCCTTATCAAGCCACGGTCAAATTGGCCGAGGGCTGCGAGGGTATGGGTACGGTCAGCGCCAGCCGTTCTAACGGCGACACGTGGAGACTCTCTGCGACCCCGAAGAAGGGCTACGGCTTCACAGGCTGGGACGGGGGCGAATTGCCAACATTAGCCAATAACATTGCTGAGCTGACCGAGGACAAGACCTTCACGGCGAGCTTTGTCCGCGCAGAGGTGCAGGAGATCACCGGCTGGAAGATTTATGCCGCTGGGGAAGCGGCCAACGAGGACGACACCGTCAGCACACAGTCTGCCGCGATCGCGGTGCGGTCTGCCGCGGTGCGGTCTGCCGCGGTGCAGGATGCGGTGAGCGGCGGCGTGCCGCTGAAGGCGGGGACGTCTGTCGTCATCCAGCCCACGTATACGCTGAACTGCAGCTTGCCCGATTACAGGAACGCGCCTCATGGCCAGATCCTTGTCTACGAGGGCGAGGTCAACGCCGACAACGAGCGGGACGCCAAGCTGCTTGCAAAGTCGACCGACTTCTTCCATCCATCAGGGTTCCAAGGTTACGGCTGGGTCAGAATCAACGACCTGCCGATGCTTGACAAGATCACGCTGGTCCTCTTCACCGACCTTGCAGAACCCTATCACAAGGTCTACCGGACGATCCCCCTCTCTGTAGAGAAAACGGCAGACAGCAAGCCGCTCGGCCTGACCTATCTGACCTCGCCGGATGAACCCCTGCAGGGCAGCGCAAGCTATGCGCTTGAGCGCGGGCCGCGGATGCTCGGCGCGGCGGGCTATGTGGACGAGGACGGACAGATCTCCCTCTTCCTCGCGGGCCACGGCGGTGTCTATTATCTGGCCTACGGCGAAGAAACGGATCTCATTCACATGGCCGGTCAGGACGACCTGAACGAGAAGGGCGACAATGAGGCTACGATGTCCTCGGCGCTGGCCGTCGGCGGCCCGAGCGCGGACAAGCTCACGGCCCTCGTCCGGATCGCCAATACTTCCGCTTCCGGTGACGTAAAACCGACTCGGTATGAGCTGCGGACGTTCAAAAACGGCAGATGGACGACGCTGGAAGGCTCAGACATGACGACGGACGCCAGCCTCTTTGGCGATATGAACGGCACGCGCATCGTCGTGGTCGATTCTGACGACGTGTGGGCCGGTCAGTACCATTGGAACGGCAGCAAGTGGGAGACCGCGGACATCACCATCGATTCCGCCGTCCGTCTGGACAACAATCACGTCTACGCTGCCACGAGGGATGCACTCTATCGCTATGAGAATGAGAGCGGTGAATGGAAGCAGCTCACCACGGACACGGCGGGCTATACGCTCCGCGGCGGCAACCGCAGCGGCCAGCTCATCCTGACGAAGAAGCGTAATCCCTACGGCGGCAACTATCCTATTGATGTCAAGCTCGTCACCGGCGCGAACACGGACAGCGTCACGGTGCGCGACCTTCCGACGGTCACGACGAACCTGCTCGGCAGCATGTATACCAACGAGGGCGTGAAGGACAACATCGAGGTCAATCAGTCTGCCGCAGGCTTCCAGCTGCAGGGTGCGGGCGTCATGCCGGACGGCAGCGTCTATCTGATGATCAGCCGCCAGTATGCCAACTACCTCGGCGGCAGCTATCTCTTCACGCTGAACAATGACACATGGACGCTGGCGAATGTGCCGGACTTTTCGGACCCGCGCGACGAGGTCGGCGTCAAGTACCGCCCGAACGGCGTTACGATGATCCTGGATCTGGCGGACAACGTCACGCTCTTCACGGGCCTTTCCGGCTCGAACTATCTCTACAAGGCACAGCAGACCGTTCGCTTTGACAGCATGGGCGGCAGCGCCGTCGAGGCCTACACCGGCGATGTCTGGTCTGTCGTGCCCCTGTCCGCCCCGACGAAGCAGGGTGCAAAGTTCCTCGGCTGGTATCTGAACGCTGACTGCACAGAGGCTTGGAATGAGCCGATGGTGCGGGCCAAGGAACTCACGGTCTACGCGAAGTGGAGCGATTCTGCCGAGGACAAGTACCAAGAGGATCGCCAGAAGGCGCTCGACCAGCTGAAACTTGCGCTTGACCGCATGGATCCGAATGACTATACCGCCGAAAACTGGGCCAAGGTCAACAAGGAATATGAAAACGGCAAGCAGATGATCGCCATTGCCGAGCCGCAGCCCACAAGCGATTCTGTCAGCGACATCAACAAGGCCGTGCAGGATACGATCTACAAGGCATTGAACGATGCGGTCGATCGTATGAGCATGGTGCCGATGGCGCACATCAAAAATATTGAGGTCGTTGTGTCCATGGACGCGCAGACCCTCGGCCTCGGCTATTTCATCAAGCCCACGGTCATCCAGACCAAGCAGTCCACACAGGCCAGCAAGATCATCACCGATGAGATCGTCAAGGCCGTCAAGGCCCAATATAGCAAGAGCCTGAAGGGCTATCAGGCCTATCACGCCGGTGAACCCAGCGGCGATTATGCCTATATCCATACCGGTACCGTTGAAGATAGCTTCTATCTGGCAGAGGTCTACTGGCCCAACCAGAGGCGGGCGACCGTTGCCGATTATATTCTCGACGCCTGCGGCGAGATCTCCCAGAGCGATATTGAGAAGGATCGGAGAGGCAAATATCTCGGTGAATTTGACTATTACGGCATGTCCGGCTGGATGTATTCCATCAGCAACATCAACGACGAGGTGCTGCCCTCCTTCCCCGGCGTCGGCGCAGCGGGTTGGCGTATGCGCGACGGCGAGGTCATGCGCTGGCAGTTCACCGTCTACGGCTACGGCGCAGACCTGA
>CAJMLC010000157.1 GCA_905214155.1 uncultured bacterium
GCGGCGTGAAAAGGCCCGCTGTCCGGGTGCGTCGGGCGTTTTCAGATACACCCTAACAGTTACTTTGATCGTGAATACTTATTTTAGCGTCAGCTGACAAGAGCACACACGGTTTACCGTGGGGCCCTTTTCGTTTTATTCCGCTTTCTTTTTGCGCGGCTTGGGCAGCGGCGTATGCTCCACGAGCAGCGGGAGCAGCGCATCGATCCGCGCATCGTCGCCGAGATCAAGCAGATAGGCCTCCTTTGCGCCCTCGTAGGGATAGCCGCATTCCGCGTCCGCCATCAGCGCCGCAAGCTGCGGCAGCTTCTTGACGAACACGCGGCCATCGCAGAGCGCGAGCACCGGCTTTTCGTTCACATAGACCAGATATTCGCCGAACATCTTCCGGCTGCGCACGTCGCCGAACGGCGCCATGCGCCGGCAGACCTTGTCCGCAAATTCCTGTGTTGTTGCCATATCAGTCCCCCATTTTCTGACGCTTCAGCCATTCGGCGCGGGTCAGGATGCTGTAATGCTCCGTCTTGATCTCATCCGTGGCCGCCCAGTGCACGTCCCGCTCCGTGTGATGGAAGCGGAAGCCGCACTTCTCCTGACAGCGGCGCGATTTTTCGTTTCCGTCGAAATACGCGCACCAGACGCGCTCCGCGCCCAGCTCCGTGAAGCAATGGGCCAGCAGCGCCTCCACGGCCTCGGGTGCAATGCCGCGCCCCCAGAAGGGCTTACCCACCCAGTAGCCGATCTCCAATTCTCCGGCTTCTGCGCCTTGCGCCCGCGTCGGGAAAAAGCCGCAGCTGCCGCGCAGCTGGCCGTCCCGCCGTCCGAAAATCGCGAACGTCCCCGGCTCGGAGAGGACGGTGCGGATGATCTCGCGGCTCTCGTCCGCGTCCTTGTGTACGTTCCAGCCAGCCGCCGGGCCGACGTCCGGATCCTTCGCCAGTTCATAGAGCGCCTCGGCATCCGATTCCTCCCACGGACGGAGCAGCAGGCGCGGCGTTTGCAGTTCCATAAAATCACCTTCCTTTTGCGAACATGATACCACTGGAAGTGCATCCCGTCAATGATTGACAGGATGCACCGCGTGTGGTAGCATGAAGAAAACGCAACAGAAAGAAGTTTTTTCCATGTCTACATTCCGAAAAGCAACTGAGGTGGACATTCCCGCGATCACTGCCATTTATGACCATACACACGACCTCGAAGAGCGCGGCGAGACGACCATCGGATGGATCCGCGGCGTCTACCCCAGCGAAGAGACCGCGCGAGAAGCTCTCGCCGCGGACGACCTCTTCGTCATGGAGGACGGCGGCGCGGTCGTCGCCGCCGCGCGCATCAATCAGGCGCAGGTGGACTGCTATGCAAGGGCACAGTGGTCGTTCGATGCCGCGCCGGAGCAGGTGATGGTGCTGCACACGCTCGTCGTCGAACCGGCGCAGAAGGGGCGTGGCTTCGGGCCGCAGTTTGTACAGTTCTATGAGGACTATGCCCGCGCGCACGGCTGCCCCGTCCTCCGCATCGACACGAATGCCCGCAATCAGGCCGCAAGACGGCTCTATGCCCGCCTCGGCTATCGCGAGGCCGACATTGTCCACTGCGATTTCAACGCCATCCGCGGCATCGACCTCGTCTGCCTGGAGAAAAAGCTGGAATGGCGCGTATTCTACGGCAAAAATTTCTGGGCCACGCGCGGGCGCGGAAAGCCGGGCGTGGAGATTTCGCTCGGCCATCGCTTCCGCTGGGGCGACGCGGACTGGCGTGCGCTGAGCGTCTACGCCTGCGTGAAGGGCCTCGTGCTCGATCTGGCCAAGCATGTCCCGGCGGAGGATGTGCGCCGCTTCGTGGAAACCTGGGCACCGCTGGAGGAAGCGGGCCTGACGCCGGAGCAGGCCGAGCAGGCCCTGCTGGAGTCGCCGTTCCACGACAGCTTCCATGCCGAACTTCTCGTAAACGGTCGCACCCTCCGCAGTGAGGGCGGCAGCGGCTTTGCCTGGCGGCCGGACACGGAACAGGATCTGGCAGAACAGGCCGTGCTCACGCATTACGCGCTCGATCCGGCGGAGCATTGGCAGCTCTGGCGGCTCCATTTCCCGTGGAAGCGGCGGCAAGCGGTCAAAATGCTCACGCTGACGCTCAGCGCCGATCCCGTCTGGCGGCCCGGCCCGCAGTTCACAGCACAGCCGGGGCAAAGCATGTCGTTCACGCACCCGTTGACCGGAACGAACCATACGCTCACGGTTCTGGCCCTCGCGTCGGAGACGCTGGACGTGTCCGGTCTGCCGGATTTTCAGGAATATCCCGCGCACTGTTTGAGGCTGGAGTATGCTGTCTCGCCGGAGCTGCCGCCGGACGCGCTGCAAATTCGGGACGCGGCGCCCACCGATCCGCCCCGGCTGAAGATCCCGGAGAACAGCTCCGGTGCAGTGCCGGTCAACGGCGCGGCGTGCATCGGCATCATCGGCGGTGCAGATGGCCCGACCAGCGTTTTTGTGTCCGGCGGCGCGCCGTCAGACCGCCGGGTCGCCTATTCCAGCCTCCATTTTGCTCCGCCGGAGCAGGTCACATGGCAGCTGCGGTTTTCGGTCGTCCCGCGTGGGGAAATTTCAGAAAAACTTCGTTGATTTCCTACTTGCAATTTCCAGAAAACGTGCTAAAATCGTTACGCAAATTTTGATTGGAGGCTGTTTTATGGCTGTCAATACCGATCCCCGTCTTCAAAATCAGGTCATTTACTCCGTCTACGTCCGCGCCCATACGCCGGAGGGCACGTTCCGCGCGGTCATCCCCGATCTCGACCGCATCAAGGCTCTCGGCACGGACATCATCTGGTTCCTGCCGATCCACCCGATCGGCGTAAAGGGCAAAAAAGGCAGCCTCGGCTGCCCGTATGCCAACCGCGATTACCGCACCGTCAATCCCGCCTATGGCACGATGGACGATTTTAAGGCGCTCGTGGATGAAATCCACAAGCGCGGCATGAAGTGCATGATCGACGTCGTCTACAACCACACCTCGCCGGACTCCACGCTCTACGCCGAGCATCCGGAGTTCTTCTATCACGGCCCGGATGGCAAGCCCGGCAATAAGATGGGCGACTGGGCAGACGTCATCGACCTCGACTATCGCAACCGCGACCTCTGGGCCTATCAGATCGACTCGCTCGTGATGTGGGCGCAGATCGTCGACGGCTTCCGCTGCGACGTGGCGTCGTTCGTGCCGGTCGAGTTCTGGCGCGCCGCGCGGCAAGCCGTTGCCAAGGTCAACCCGGACTGCATCTGGCTGGCTGAGACCGTCCACCAGAGCTACGGCTGCCTCGCGCGCCGCAGCGGCGTCTATTCCGCGCTGGACTATGACGCCTTCTCCGCGTTCGATATGGAATATGAATACGATGTCCGCGAGGCGTTCGACCAGTATCTCGCGGGGAAGATCGTGCTCAGTCACTATCTCGACATGGTCAACTTCCAGGAGGCCACGTACCCCGCAAACTATAACAAACTCCGCTTCCTCGAGAACCACGACCAGCCTCGCATCGCGTCGTTCGTCCGCGATGAAGCATCTCTGAAAAACTTCACCGCCATGCTCTACTTTGAAAAGGGCACGACGCTGATTTACGCCGGGCAGGAATTCGAGGACAAGCATGTTCCGAGCCTCTTCGAGCGCGAGCCGATCGACCGGAAAACCGGCCATGACCTCGGCGCCTATCTGCGCCGCCTCTACGACGTCAAGCAGCGCTTCGGCTCCTCAGACTATTTCTGGGCCAAGGCTGACGATGAGCACCAGATCGCGATTTTGGAACGCGGCGGCGACAAGGGCCGCTTCCTCGGCGTCTTCTCGCTCCGCGCGCTGGCGGCGGATGTCGCGGTCGACGCGCCGGATGGCTGCTATGTCAATCTCATCGACGCTGAAAATGTCGAGATCCGCAGCGGTAAGCTCTTCTGCGACGGCCGTCCCATCATCCTTGCCCTCAGATGATTCAAATTCCGCAGAGGCCGTGCTCCTTCCACAAGGCCCCTGAAATAATTACCGTAAAGGCCCCCTCTACAAGAGGGGGGCTGTCAGCCGAAGGCTGACTGGGG
>CAJMLC010000158.1 GCA_905214155.1 uncultured bacterium
GATAGATGCCGCCGTCGGTCGGCTCGGTGGAGATGACGAACTCGATCTTGCTGCGCGCATCTTCCGGACCGTTAAAATATTCATTGACGATGGACTGCCAGCACATGCCGTCGCAGTCCTCTTCCTGCACGGAGCCGACAACCATGATCTTGTAGCCCGCGGGGATGAGGCCCTGTTCCTTCATGATCTTCGCGCCATACGCGGCAGCCGCCATGCCGCCCTCCTGGTCAGAGCCGCCGCGGCCATAGATGATGTCGTCGGTCTCATAGCCCTCGTAGGGGTCGTTCGTCCAGTTTTCGCGGTTGCCGATGCCGACGGTGTCGATGTGGGAGTCGATGGCGATGATCTTCTCGCCCTCGCCCATCCAGCCGATGACGTTGCCGAGCTTGTCGAATTCGACCTTGTCATAGCCGAGCTTCTTCATTTCCTCGGCGATGCGCTTGACGACGCCCTCTTCTTCACAGGACTCCGACGGGATCCGGATCATGTCCCGAAGGAACTTTGCCATGTCGGCCTTGTAGCCTTCCGCTGCTTTTTTAATCTGTTCATAATTCATAAACCTGCACCCTCCCGGCTTTTCATTATGTTCATATTGACTGCAAATCGCAGTTTCTGTCTCCATCATACCACAACTTGTGCAGTTGTCAAACAAAATTTTTGCCAACCTGAATTTTTTTCAGAAAAGGCATTGATTTCTGCAAAAACTGTGATATGATGGAATCAACGGATGAACCGATTCGGGTCAATATGGAGGTGTTATATGCTGAGTCAACAAAGCATGGATGCGCTGAAGCAGATCGCCAAGGGCATCGCATTACAGTTCGGGCCGAACTGCGAAGTGGTCATCCATGAAATTTCGGACAAGAGCGCCTATTCCTCCATCGTCGCCATCGAAAACGGTCATGTGACCGGGCGAAAGGTGGGCGACGGGCCGTCGCACGTGGTGCTGGAGCAGTTGGGCCATGAGGACGACAGCGTGCGGGATCAGTTCGGCTATCTCACACGCACCAAAGACGGCAAGATCTTAAAATCCACGTCCGTCTACATCCGGGACGAAACGGGCCGCGTAGCCGCGATCCTCGGCATCAATTACGATATTTCGATGATGCAGATGCTGGACAGCGCGCTGCACGCATTCATCACGCCGGACCAGCCGGAGCCGAAGGAGCCGGAGCGCATCACGCTCAATGTGGCCGATCTGCTCGACGATCTCATCCGGCAGGCCGACGAGCTTGTCGGAAAGCCCGTGGCCCTGATGACCAAGGACGACAAGGTCAAGGCCATCCGCTATCTCAACAGCACCGGCGCGCTGCTCATCACAAAATCCGGCGATAAGATCGCCAAACATTTCAGTATTTCCAAGTACACGCTGTATTCTTATTTAGACACAAGTAAAACAGGAGGAGCTTGACAATGGGTAAAATCGATCTGAGCATCAACAAAGAGGGCCTTGCGCATAATATCAAGAAGGCCAAGGAAAACGGCATCATCATCCCGACCTTCGCGGAGATGCAGCATCCGGAGACCATCCCCGAAAAGATCCAGGAGAAGCTGAAATCCGTCGGCATGTGGGACGTGAACCCGCTGAACCTGTTCCGCATCACGTGGAAGAACCAGCCCAAGGTCGAGGGTGCGCTGTTCCAGGCCGTCCCGAACTACGTTGAGATCCCGTCCGTTCTGTCCGGCGTGCCCTGCCGCATCATCGCGATGGCCGGCAAGTGGTTCCCCACCGGCTGCCATAAGGTCGGCGCTTCCTTCGGCTGCCTCGCGCCGAGACTTGTCACCGGCCAGTTCGACGTCGACAAGCATAAGGCCGTCTGGCCCTCCACTGGCAACTATTGCCGCGGCGGCGCGTTCAACTCCCGCCTGCTCGGCGCGCAGGGCGTCGCCATTCTCCCGGCCGAGATGAGCCAGGAGCGCTTTGACTGGCTGCACTCCATCGGTGCGGAAGTCATCGCCACCCCGGGCTGCGAGTCCAACGTCAAGGAGATCTTCGACAAGACCAACGAGCTCAAGCATGATCCGCAGTACATGATCTTCAACCAGTTCGAAGAGATGGGCAACCCGCTGTGGCACTACAATGTCACCGGCAACGCGCTGGCCGACCTCTATGAGGCTGTCAAGCGCCCGGGCGACCGCTTTGCAGGCGCCTGCTTCACCTCCGGTTCCGCCGGCACCATGTCCTCCGGCGACCGCCTGAAGGAGCTTTATCCGGGCCTGAAGCTCGGCGTTGGTGAAGCCCTCCAGTGCCCGACCATCCTCGAGAACGGTTTCGGCGGCCATCGCATCGAAGGTATCGGCGACAAGCACATCCCCTGGATCCACAACGTCAAGAACACCGACATGGTCATCGACATCGACGATGAAGACTCCCAGCGTCTGCTCCGCCTGTTCAATACCAAGGACGGCCAGGCCTACCTCAAGGAAGAGCTCGGTCTTGACGACGAGCTGATCGAGAAGCTGACCTGGCTCGGCATCTCCGGCATTGCGAACGTCCTCTGCTGCATCAAGATGGCGAAGTACTACGAGCTCGGTGAGCACGACGTCGTCGGTACCGTCCTGACCGACTCCGCCGTCATGTACGGCAGCCGCATCGAGGAGCTGAACCAGATGCACGGCGCGTACAACCGCAATGAGGCCGTCCTCGACCACAACATCCATATCCTCGGCCTGAAGACCGACAGCATGATGGAGCTGAACTATGTGCAGCGCAAGCGCGTCCACAACCTGAAGTATTACACCTGGGTCGAGCAGCAGGGCAAGACCAGCGAAGAGCTGAACGCCCTCTGGTACGACGTGGAAGGCACGTGGGACGCCGTCCATGCCCAGGCAAAGGACCTCGACGAGCTTATCAATGCGTTCAACGAGGAAACCGGCCTGCTGAAGAGCCTGTAAGCTAAATGGATCAGGTACGACGGAAGAGAATTCGTCTGCCCGCCTCGAATTATGAGGCAGGATGGTACTTCGTGACCATCTGTACCGATCATCGTACAAACTTTCTTGCAAACGTAACACCTACTGTAGGGGCGGACGACTCTGTCCGCCCTTGCGTAGCATTAGAGGGATATACATCCCGATTAACTCCGATTGGACTTGCGGTCAGAGAATGTCTGGAACGTCTGACAGATGCCGTGCATGGTGTCGTGGTAGATAAGTATATCATTATGCCAAATCATGTGCATGCAATTATTTGTTTAAGTGCCGGAACGGGCGGACAGAGTCGTCCGCCCCTACAAGGGGTCATACAAAGATTCAAGTCTGTTTCAACCCGTCAGGGCTGGAAGCATGGCGTAAAAAAACTCTGGCAGCGTTCCTTTTTTGATCATGTGATCCGCTGTGAAGAAGAATATCGCCGGATCTGGCAATACATCGATGACAATCCCGCCAAGTGGGCGGAAGATGAATACTATTCTGCGGAATAAGGAGCACATATTATGCTGAAAAATGTCAAATGCGCCCGCTGCGTCAAATGCGGGAAGGAATACGAGGCCGTGCCGGATCTGACCAACTGCTCCTGCGGCGGCATTCTCGACATCATCTATGACTACGACTACATCAAAAAGAATCTGACCAAAGAAAAGCTCAAGAGCCGCCCAAATACCATGTGGCGCTACCGCGAACTGCTGCCGGTGGAAGAAACGACGCCCGACACGCCGCTGCGCGTCGGCTGGAGCCCGCTCTACGAAGAGCCGCGCCTGGCCAAGCTGCTCGGCCTCAAGCAGCTCTGGGTCAAGGACGACGGCCAGAATCCGACCGCATCGCTCAAAGACCGCGCCAGCGCGATGGCTGTCGCCAAGGCGGGCGAGGCAGGCGCAAAGATCATCGCCTGCTCCTCGACCGGCAACGCCGCCTCCTCCCTCGCGGGCAATGCCGCTGCCGCGGGCTTCCGCACGTTCATCTTCGTGCCGGAGCGCGCACCGAAGGGCAAGGTTGCGCAGCTGATGACGTTCGGCGCGAATGTCATCTCCGTCAAGGGCAACTACGAAGAGACGTTCGAGCTGTCGAAAAAGGCCATCGACAAGTGGGGCTGGTACAACCGCAACGCGGCCATCAACCCGTACCTCTCCGAGGGC
>CAJMLC010000159.1 GCA_905214155.1 uncultured bacterium
TCTCTGCCAGAAAGAAAAGAACGGTTTCAATCTTCCAAGAAAAGAAAGAGGGCCGTGCAAAACCGGAAGCGCCCCCGTATCCCCAAACTGTGACCCAGCGAAGCGGTCACAGTTTGGAAAGGAAGAAGGAGCCAGCGGATATGGAGCTTTCGTCGCTTCGACGGAAGTGGAATGCAGCTGGCTTCTTCTGACGCCGCGATGCGCAGAGCGCAGAGCCTTTTCGGGTGGTAGGGTTTGACACGGCGGACAGCTGAAGACTAAAATATTCTGAGCCAAATTCAGGACAGCGGTACGCACCTTGCCCTCTTTTCCTTTGGCGGGCGACACCGTTTCCTTTTCTGGCAGAGAAAAGGAAATGGGGTCGCAAAAAAAACGGGCGGCCGATGGCCGCCCCTCCTCTATTTCATTTCCGCCGGACGCCGCGGCATCCCCTGTTCCCCTGCGATCTCCCGCCCCTCGCGGACGCAGTCTCTGCAAAATACCCTTCCGTTCAGCCGGAAGCAGAATTCCCCCATATAGATCTCGCCCCCGCATCCGCGGCAGTATCCGCATAGGGTCTCCCGCGCCCGCCATTCATTCCGCCGCATGCTCCGCCTCCCAGATGGCCCGCGCCGTACGCATCGCCTGAGCAGACAGCCGCTTTCCTGCGTCATAGCTGTATCCCATCCGTGCCGCCGCCTCCTCGATCGTCAGATAGCTCAAAAACCGCATCCGCAGCATCTCGCGGTACCGGCTCTGTCCGATCCGTGCGACGAAGGCCTCCACGGCCTCCTGCTGCCGCGCGGCCTCGGCCATCCGCTGCGTCAGCTTTTCCCGCTGCTCGGCCAGCTGCGCCCAGATTGCCTCCGGCCCGTCCCCCTTTCCGCCGCCGGACTGGCGATAGACTGCCGTCACCCGTTTAGCCCGCGCATCCAGCCGCAGCAGCATCTCCGCCATCCGCTCGATCTCCAGCTCGCTCTCCCGCGCACTCTGCAAAAACTCTTCTACACACATCCCGTCTTCCTCCTTCCGCTTCATCTGCGCTCCGCTCATCGTCTTCCCCGCGCCAAAAACGCTTCCCACTTCCGTGCGTCCCCTTCGCCGAACCGCAGGCCATAATCCTCGCCGGTCATCTGCCGGACCTGCTGCCGCGTCGCGCCATGCTTGTCCCGCAGCAGCTTCACATAGACCCGCCGCAGATCCTCCGGCAGTTCCAGAAATTTCCTTCTCGTCATCGGCCGCCCCAGCTGATAGATGCGGATATGGCCATTCATCCGGTCCCATTCCCGCTCGCTCAGCGCATCCGCCGCCATCCGGACCCGCACCTGCCCGCTGTGAACACATTTCCGCTTGCTGCAATTCGCCAAGATCCTCTTTTCCCGGATTTCTTCCTGCAAAAGTCTTCGCGCCATACCGGCTTCTCTCATGCTTCGTGCTCCTCTCCGCTTCCTCTGGTCGTTTTGCTCCCTTTGTTGGTTTTTCATGTTCCGTTCGTCCTTTCCTGAGCTTCTGAGGCAGTATCTATATGATAAAACATTTGTTCGTAAAAATAAAGCAAAGATTTCCACAAAAATCAAGCCATACTTTCTCCATTTTTCGCCTCAAAGCGTCCGATTTTTTACGCTGATCTGCCCTTCACAGCCACGCGGCACAAATTTTTCAAAACAAGACTGCGGTAGTATTGACAAAATGATAAGACCGGAGTATTATATAAGCGTAGCTACGACTGGAGTCTTATCAAGGAGGCTGTTATGGAGATCAAACTGTTTGATTCGGAACTGAAGGTGATGGATGTGCTCTGGAAGCAGGGGGACGCCCCGGCCAGAGAGATCGCAAGGGTGTTGACCGACGAGCTGGGCTGGAACGTGAACACGACCTACACGCTCATCAAGCGCTGCATGAAAAAGGGCGCGATTGAGCGGAGCGAGCCGGGGTTTTTCTGCCATGCCCTGATTCCGAAGTCCACCGTGCAGGAGGCCGAGACGGACGAGCTCATCAACAAGGTCTACGACGGGTCTGCCGACAAGCTGTTCGCGGCGCTGCTGGGGCGGAAGAAGCTCTCGGACGAGCAGATCGAGCAGCTCCGGCAAATCGTCGGGGAGCTGGAATGAGGTGCCTGGGATGCAGCTTTTGCAGATGAGCCTTGCGGGCGGCGTGATGATCGTGGTCATCACGGTGCTCCGGGCGCTGACGATCAACAACGTGCCAAAAAAGACGTTTCTGCTGCTCTGGGCTGCGGCGCTGCTGCTGGTGCCATTTTCGTTGCCGTCGAGGCTGAGCATCTATTCGCTGCTGGGGCGGAGTGATCCGGTGTCGGCTGTGCATCCACCGGTCACTGCGGCTATTCCGGCTGCCCCGATGGCGCAGGAGGCCGCAGTGCAGACAGCGGTCAGGACATCCGTTCCGGTGTGGACGCTTGTCTGGGCGGCAGGCCTGCTGCTCTGTGCGGCATTTTTCGCGGTGGCCTACTGGCGGTGCGGGCGGGAATTCCGGATGTCGCTGCCGGTGGAGCGGGAATTTGCCCGGCAGTGGCTGGCGGCGCATCCGCTGCGGCGGAAGATCGCCATCCGGCAGTCGGACCGCATCTCGTCGCCGCTGTCGTTCGGTGTGCTGCGGCCGGTCATCCTGCTGCCGAAAAAGACAGACTGGACAGATGAGGAAGCGCTGCGCTATGTGCTGGAGCATGAATTTGTACACATCCGGCGGTTTGACAGCGTGGCGAAGCTACTGCTGATCGCAGCGGCCTGCGTCCACTGGTTCGATCCGCTGGTGTGGGCGATGTATGTTCTGGCCAATCGCGATCTGGAGCTTTCCTGTGATGAGACGGTGCTCCGCCGGTCCGGCGGAGATGTGCGGGGCACGTATGCGCGGGTGCTCATCCGGATGGAGGAGCGGCGGCGCGGTGTGCAGCCGTTGTGCAATTATTTCAGTAAAAATGCGATGGAAGAAAGGATCCGAGCAATTATGAAAACGAAAAAGATCACGGCCGTTTCGCTGATGCTGGCGGCGGTGCTCGTCGCCGGGACGGTGACGGTCTTTGCGACGTCGGCCAAGCAGGACAAAAACATCGCGCCGGTCAGAACGGCGGGCGCAGTCGTGGAACAAAACGCGGCGAACGCGGGCGGCGCGGAGGCCGTGGAGAGCGGCGAGCCGCTCCAGCCGAGCGCGGAATATGCCGCGGCGGGCATCCGGGCGGAAGGAAGCCTCTGGTATTATCAGGACCAGCCGGTCGCCATGATCTATGACGACAACGGAAACATTTACATGGATGAAGAAGCCGCGGACGGCTGCTATCTGAACGTCCGGCGGGACAGCGCGGGCGGCATTTCCGGCGTGGAGGTACTGACGAAGGAGCAGTTCCGCGAACGGGCCGACCGGCAGCTGAATTTGGTTCCGACAGAGACAACGATGGACGAAGAGACGCTGATGTCCTACATCGATCCGGCGGACGGGAAGACCTATTACAGCTTCGACGACGGCAAGACGTTCGAGCCGCTGACGGACGCGGAATTTGAGGCACTCTATCCGACGCCGGACATCGAGTGGTGGACTTACGACGAATACAAGGCGTGGCTCGATAACGAAAAGGTGCAGCTCCAAGAAATGCTCGGGCAGGAGGGCTGGACGGGCGGTAAGGGCAGCTTCGTCTGGACGCAGGATGAGGTCGATAAGACCATCGCCATGTATAAGGAGATTTTGCAGGATATTCAAAACGGCATGCTGTACTCCAAGACCGTCGACGGACAGGACGACGTGCTGGTGAGTTATAGTCCTGCCGACATCGCAATGAACCGGGACGACTGACCACCAAATATCCGCTGCACTTCCGGCCGTGTTTGTAGGGGCCGATGCCGAGCGCAGCTGTTCGCGACGAAGGAGCGTTACAGATGCGGCCTGCCCCTCGCGGGTACTCATCGGCCCGCTTCTGCAATTTTGCATCGCGCTATCGTTTTTGAATGTAGGGGCGGACGACTCTGTCCGCCCGCCAAAGGCCCCCTCTGCGTCAGAAGAAGCCTGCTGCATTCCGTTTCCGCCGGGGCG
>CAJMLC010000160.1 GCA_905214155.1 uncultured bacterium
CTTCTTTTCACTTTCATCGGACTGCGTCCGCTTCTTCGGTTTTGCCGAGGCGGCGGAGCATCGTCTTCTTGACAGCGCGGAAAATGTTCTGATAGCCCGTGCAGCGGCAGAGATGGCCGGAGAGGAGCTTGCGCAGCTCGTCGTCGGTGTACTCCTTACCGGAGTTGACGATCTCGGTCGCGGTCAGGATGAAGCCGGGGATGCAGAAGCCGCACTGGATGGAGGTCTCCTCCATGAAAGCCTTCTGCACGTCAGAGAGCGTCCCATCTGGGTTCATCAGGCCCTCGAGCGTGATGATGTCCTTGCCCTCAGCCCAGACGGCCAGATAGAGGCAGGTGTTGATGGCTTCGCCGTTGATGAGCGCGGTACAGGCACCGCACTCGCCGACTTCGCAGCCTTTCTTCACGGATGTCAGCCGGTAGTCGTTGCGCAGCATGTCCGTCAGGCTGGCGCGGACGTCGACCATTTTTTCTGACTTTTTACCGTTGATCGTGCAGGTGACCAGTTGATACTGTGCCATCAGATCTCACCTCCGCAGCGTTTCACAGATTCCACGAGCCCGCGTTTGCACATTTCCACGGCGATGTGCCGCCGGAACGCCTTGCTGGCGCGCCACGAATCACGCGGGTTGATGTCTTCGAGGGCGGTCTTGGCGCACGCCTCAATGTTTTCCATCGTGACGGGCTTGCCGGTCAGGAAGGCCTCGGCCGTGGGGGCGCGCATGGGCACCGGGCCGGCGACGCCGTAGCCGATGCGGACACGGTCGAACGTCTTTTTGTCGGCGCTGAGGCGGACATTGACGGAGCAGCCAGTCGTGGCAATTTCCATGGCGTTGCGCATGCCGTATTTCAGGTAATAGCCGTAGGTATTCTCATACGATTCCTTCGGAATGAGGATGGCCGTCTGGATCTCGCCCTCGGCGACGTTGATGTCGACCGTGCCGGCCTTGATGTAGAAGTCCTTGATCGGCAGATACCGCTTGCCGTGGATACCGGTCAGCTCGACGATGGCCTCCCAGGCATGGAGCGTGGAGGCGGAGTCTGCCGACGTGACGCCGTTGCAGGTGTTGCCGCCGATGGTGCCGGCGTTGCGGATCTGTGGGCCGCCGACCATGTCCACGGCCTCGCCGAGGACGTTGATGTATTTCTGGATGATGGGGTCGTGCGTGATGTGGGAGAAGACGGTGAGACTGCCGATGCGGATCGTGCCGTCGTCCTCCATCGTCACGCCGCGCAGCTCGTCCAGCTTCTGAATGGAGATGAGCTCCTTGCCGGCGCGGCGGCCCTCACGGACCTGGACGAGCACGTCGGTGCCGCCCGCGATGATCTGCGCCTCTGGATGCTCGATGCGGAGCTGACAGGCATGTTCTACGCTGGTCGCTTCATAGAGCGCTTTGATGTCATACATGATGCGGTTCCTCCTCTCAGTCCTGGATCAGGCCGGCCTTTGTGAACTCCGCGAACAGCACGTGCGGCGTGATCGGGCAGCGGTCGATGGCGACGCCCGTCGCCTGCAGGATCGCGTTGCGGATGGCCGGGGCCGGGGAGCAGGCGGGCGGCTCGCCCAGGGCCTTGGTGCCGAAGGCGGACGTCGGCTCGTAGTTTTCAACGAAGGCCGCCTGCAGGTTCGGATGATCCATAAAGGTGGAGAGCTTGTAGTCCAGCAGGTTGTTGTTGAGCGGCTTGCCGGTCTTCGGGTCGAAGATCAGCTGCTCGGACAGGCCGTAGCCGATGCCCATCGACATACCGCCGTGGACCTGTCCTTCGGCGAGCGCGGGGTTGATGAGCTTGCCGCAGTCGTGGACGTTCAGGATGTTCAGCAGCTTGACCTTGCACATCGGGATATCGACCTCGACCTCGGCAAACGTGCAGCCAAAGGAATAGGCGTTGTTGCGGATGGTATAGGTGGACTCTGCGGTGATGTGCTCAGAATGGACGGGGTTATACTGCGCGGTCATTGCCAGCTCGGACAGGCTCATCAGCACGCGGTTATCCGGCACGCGGACGATATTGGAGTCGATGATGTCGAGGTTGTCTACCGTCTGCCGCGTGACCTCGCAGGCATAGTCGAGAATTTTCTTTTTGAGCATTCCGGCGGTCTGACGGATGGAGAAGCCCGCAACATAGGTCTGCCGGGAGGCATAGGCGCCGAGGCCGGTGGGGGTGATGTCTGTGTCCTGACAGGACACGACGTGAACTTTCTTGTAATCGGAAAGGCCGAGCGCTTCGGCGGTCATCTGGGCGTAGGCGGTGTCCGCGCCCTGGCCGATCTCCGTCTCGCCGCACTGCATCGTGACCGTGCCGTCGAGATTCAGCTGCATCCGGTTGGACGAGGTCTCGAGCGAGATGGGGAAGACCGCCGTGTTGTACCAGAACGTCGCCACGCCGACGCCCCGGCGGATGGGGCCGGATTCGTGTGCGTAGGCTTCGCGCTTCTTGTCGTAGTCGAACAGCTCTTTGCCCTTCGCGAGACATTCGCGGAAGGAGTCGGTATAGTTTTCGTTCTTCGAGAAGCCGTCGACATAGCCCTTCGGCATCAGGTTCTTCCAGCGGTATTCCAGCGGCGTCATGCCGACGGCCGCGGCGCATTCGTCCGCATGGGATTCATCGGCGAACGACGCCTGCGGCATGCCGTAGCCGCGCATGGCGCCCGCCGCCGGGATATTGGTGAAGACGGTATAGGCGTCGCCCTCGAAGTTCGGGCAGGGATAGTGCTGGTTGAAGGAACCGAGCGCTTTCGCCACGATGGAATGGCCGTGCGAGGCATAGGAACCCTGATTCGAGAAACACTCCACCTTGCGCGCGGCGATCGAACCGTCTTTGCGCAGCCACGAGATCATGTGGATGCGGATGGCGTGGCGCACGCGGTTGCTCACGAACGTCTCCTCGCGGGAGCAGTCGAACTTGACGGCGCGGCCGTTGACCTGCTCGCAGCACCAGGCGCACAGCGGCTCATAAAGGGCATCCTGCTTGTTGCCGAAGCCGCCGCCGATGTACGGCTTGATGATGCGGATATCCGCCCACGGGCGGCCCAGCGCCTGCCCGACGATACGCCGGACGATGTGCGGGATCTGCGTGGAGCTGGTCAGGATGAGGCGGCCGTTTTCGCCGTAGCAGAAGCAGCCGTGATTTTCGATGTGGCAGTGCTGCACGGTGGGCGTATTGTACCAGCCCTCGACGCGAATCAGGCCCGGCTCCTGAATGGCCTCCTGATAGTTGCCCGCGGCGGCCGTGGTGTGCTTCAGAATGTTGTTCGGATAATTCTCGTGGAGCTGCGGCGCGCCGTCCTTCATCGCTTCCTGCACGTCCAGCACGAACGGCAGCTCCTCATATTCCACCTGAATGGCCCGCACGGCCTGCATCGCCGCGACCTCGTTCTCCGCGATGACCGCACAGACATCATCGCCGTAATAGCGCACGTGCCGGTTCAGCAGGTGCCGGTCGGCCACGTCCTGATGCCCCGGATCCATCGACCACGGGTGGCCCGCCGTGGGGAACGGGCGGTCCGGCGCGTCAAAGCATGTCAGGATCTTCACCACGCCGGGGATCTGCTCCGCCGCCGACGTGTCCACGGATTTGACGAAGCCGTGCGCGATCGTCGAGTGCTTCACCCGGACGATCAGCGCGTCGCTCGGGGCCAGATCGTCGTAGTATTTTGTCCGCCCGGTCGCCTTGTCAAAGGCGTCGACGCGGATCTCACTCTTCCCCGTGATTGCCATCGCTGCTCAACCTCCATACGTTTCATAGATGCCGGAAAACGCGGCGGATGCGCGTTTTCCCCTTTTGATTTGTTCCCATTGTATCACAAGCGCCGGGGAACGCAAAGAGAAATCGTTATCTTAATTACGAAATAACGCATTTTTTCGAAACTGCCGAAAATTTTGTGCCATTCTTGCAGTTATGCCCAAAAATGGGTATACTGCTTTG
>CAJMLC010000161.1 GCA_905214155.1 uncultured bacterium
AACGCCCGCCCCTACGAGTTCACTACGATTCTAAACGTAGGGGCGACCAATGGTCGCTCCTACGTTTACCGCCAGAGGTTCCGCCTCTGCAAAGCCTCGTTTTCTCTGCAAAAGGGCGTGCGCTGCACGCCCTTTTCTGCTATAGTCTATTTTTCGGGAGGACAAATTATGAAAGCAATCATCACGGTCGTCGGGCCGGACCGCGTGGGCATCATCGCGGAGGTCTGCACAGAGCTGGCCGCAATGAAGATCAGCGTCGTCGAGATCAGCCAGACCATCATGGAGGACACGTTCACGATGATCATGCTCGTCAAGAGCACCGAGGGCGCGCCCGCATTCGATGAGATCCAGCGCCGCCTCGCCGCCAAGGGCGAGGAAATGCAGCTCGCCATCCGCATCCAGCGCGAGGACATCTTCTCCGCGATGCACACGATCTGAGGGCCGGGCCATGCTGAACCACTCTGACATCATGTCTACGGTCGATATGATCGACCATCAGCATCTCGACATCCGCACGATCACCATGGGCATCTCGCTGCTCGACTGCGCGGACCCGAACGCAGAGCGCTGCGCGCAGAAAATTTACGACAAGATCTGCCGCTCGGCAGAGCACCTCGTGCCCACCGGCTGTCAGATCGAACGGGAGCTCGGCATCCCCATCGTCAACAAGCGCATCTCCGTCACGCCGATCGCGCTGGTCGCCGGGGCGAGCGAGACGGAGGACTATGTCCCGTTCGCGAAGGCGATGGACGCCGCGGCGAAGAGCTGCGGCGTGGACTTCATCGGCGGATTTTCCGCGCTCGTCCACAAGGGCTGCACCGAGGGCGACCGGCGGCTGCTGGCCGCCATCCCGCGCGCGCTGGCCGAGACCGATCTCGTCTGCGCGAGCGTCAATGTCGCCACGACGAAGGCCGGCATCAACATGAACGCCGTGCGCCGCATGGGGCAGATCGTGAAGGAGGCGGCAGAGCTGACGCGCGAGCGCGACGGCTTCGGCTGTGCGAAGCTCGTCATCTTCTGCAACGCCGTCGAGGATAACCCGTTCATGGCGGGCGCGTTCCACGGCGTGGGCGAGGCCGAGCGGGTCATCAACGTCGGTGTCTCCGGGCCGGGCGTCGTCTATCATGCCCTGCAAAGTGTCAAGGGCGCGCCGTTTGACGAGGTGGCCGAGACGATCAAAAAGACGGCCTTCCGCATCACGCGCATGGGCCAGCTCGTCGCGCAGGAGGCGTCGCGCCGCCTCGGCGTGCCGTTTGGCGTGGTCGACCTGTCCCTGGCTCCGACGCCCGCCGTCGGCGACAGCGTCGCGCGGATTTTGGAGGAAATGGGCCTCGAGACCTGCGGCACCCACGGGACGACGGCGGCGCTCGCGCTGCTGAACGACGCGGTGAAAAAGGGCGGCCTGATGGCGTCCAGCTCCGTCGGCGGACTTTCCGGCGCGTTCATCCCCGTCTCGGAGGACGAGGGCATGATCGCCGCGGCCCAGTCCGGCGTGCTGACGCTCGAAAAACTCGAGGCGATGACCTGCGTCTGCTCCGTCGGTCTTGATATGATTGCCGTCCCCGGCGACACGAGCGCGGAGACCATCTCCGCCATCCTCGCCGACGAGGCGGCCATCGGCATGGTCAACTCGAAGACCACGGCCATCCGCCTCATCCCCGTGCCGGGGAAGGGCGTAGGGGAGTCGGTCGAGTTCGGCGGCCTGCTCGGCTCCGCGCCGATCATGCCGGTGCATACCGCCTCGGCTGCGGACTTTATCGCGCGCGGCGGACGTATCCCGGCCCCAATGCAGAGTTTAAAGAACTGAGCTTCAAAATTCGCCGAAGAAGATCTATTGCTCCCCGATCTTGCGGTTGGTAGCGGGGCGCGTTTCGGCGGATTTTCACAGAAAATCGGGCGTGATTTGTGCGAATGCGACAGTTTTGAAAAGAACCCAAAGAAAGACAACAAAAGGACTGGAAATGTCCGGACGAGTGTTGTATAATAAGACAGGAAAGCAACACAAACAAACAGCCGCGTCCTGTAAAACAACACAAAAACAGGCTCCACGCGGCAGCAAAGGAAGGAAAACAAATGGAAAAAACCAAATTGACGCAGCTGAAGCTGACGGCTGCAAAGGCCAGACTGCTGGCCGTGGAAATGGTGCATGACGCGGCGTCCGGCCATCCGGGCGGCTCGCTCAGCTGCCTCGATGTGCTGACCGATCTTTATTTCAGCCAGATGCATGTCGACCCCAAGAACCCGCACGACCCGGATCGTGACCGTTTCGTCATGTCCAAGGGCCATTGCTCCCCGGCGCTCTATCCGATCCTCGCGCTGCGCGGCTTCTTCCCGGTCGAGAACCTGAAGATGTTCCGCCGCATCGACGGCCACATGTCCGGTCATGTGGAAATGCATTACAACCCCGGCGTCGATATGTCCACCGGCTCCCTGGGCCAGGGCATTTCCGTTGCCGTCGGCATGGCGCTGGCCGGCAAGCAGTCGAAGAAGGACTACCGCGTCTACGCGATCATGGGCGACGGTGAGATCGCCGAGGGCCAGGTCTGGGAGGCGGCAATGGCGGCCAACAAGTTCCATCTGGACAACCTCTGCGCCGTGATCGACCTCAACGGCCTGCAAATCGACGGCACAACCGAAGAGGTCATGCCGACCGAGCCGGTCGACAAGAAGTTCGAGTCCTTCGGCTGGCACGTCATCAAGATCGATGGCCACGATTTCGAGCAGATCGACCAGGCGTTTGAAGAGGCGAAGGCCACCAAGGGCCAGCCCACCGTCATCCTTGCGAAGACCATCAAGGGCAAGGGCGTCAGCTTCATGGAAAACAACGTCGGCTGGCACGGCAAGGCCCCGAACGACGAGCAGTTTGCACAGGCCAAGGCCGAGCTGGAAGCTGCGATCAAGGAACTGGAGGGTTAAGACATGGCGGAAAAAATTGCAACCAGAGAAGCCTATGGCAAGGCGCTTGCCGCGCTGAGCGAACAATATCCCGAGCTGGTCTGCTTCGACGCGGATCTCGCGGGCGCAACAATGACGAAATTCTTCAAGGCCGCCTGCCCGGAGCGGTTCTTCGACATGGGCATCGCGGAATGCGATATGGTCGGCGTGGCCGCCGGTATGGCGACCTGCGGCTATAAGCCGTTCGTGAACACGTTCGCGATGTTCGCGGCAGGCCGTGCGTGGGAGCAGGTGCGCAACACCGTCTGCTATCCGCATCTGAACGTCAAGGTCGTCGGCAGCCACGGCGGTCTGTCCGTCGGCGAAGACGGCGCGACGCATCAGTGCATCGAGGACTTTGCGATCATGCGCGCGATCCCCGGCATGATGGTCCTCTGCCCGTGCGACGGCAACGAGATGCGTGAGGCGGTCAAGGCCCTCGTCGAATACGACGGCCCGGCCTACATGCGTCTGGGCCGTCTGGCGGTCGAGACCGTGACCTACGAAATCCCCGTCTACAAGTTCGAGCTGGTCAAGGGCTTCACGCTGCGTTACGGCTCCGACGTCACCATCATTGCCGTCGGCATGAACGTCCAGATGGCGCTCAAGGCCGCGGAACTGCTGGCCGCGGACGGCATTTCCGCCCGCGTCATCGACATGCACACCATCAAGCCGCTCGACACCGAGCTGGTGCTCAAGGCCGCGAAGGAGACCGGTGCGATCGTCACCTCCGAAGAGGCGAACGTCATGGGCGGTCTCGGCGCTGCCGTGTCCGAGTTCCTGAGCGAAACCTATCCGACCCCGGTCGTCCGCCACGGCGTCAATGACGAGTTCGGCCGCAGCGGCAAGGCCCCGCAGGTCCTCGAGGCCTACGGCATTACCGCCGAGGGCATCGTCGAGAAGGCCAAAAAGGCTGTTTCCATGAAGAAATAATTTCCCAACAAAACCAGCGCCCGGATCGACCGCGATCCGGGC
>CAJMLC010000162.1 GCA_905214155.1 uncultured bacterium
TCCGCCCCAGGGCGGGCGCAAGCATCCGCAGCAGGAGTTCATCCAGATCGACACGACGAACATCCTGTTCATCTGCGGCGGCGCGTTCGACGGGCTGGACAAGATCATCGAGCAGCGCACCGACACGTCGTCCGTTGGCTTCGGTTCGCAGCTGCAGAGCAAAAAGCAGCGCGACGTCGGCAAGCTCTTTGAGCTGGTTGAGCCGCACGATCTGCTGAAATTCGGCATTATTCCGGAACTGGTGGGCCGGCTTCCTGTCATCACCAGTTTGAACAGCCTCCGCAAGGAGGATCTGGTCAAGATCCTGACCGAGCCGAAAAACGCGCTCTGCAAGCAGTATCACAAGCTGCTGGAATATGACAATGTGGCGCTGAGCTTCGAGTCCGGCGCGCTGGATGCCATCGCGGAGAAGGCCATCAAGCGTCAGATCGGCGCGCGCGGCCTGCGGGCGATCATGGAGAGCATCATGACGAAGATCATGTACGAGATCCCATCTGACCCCACGATCCAGAGCGTGCTCATCACGGAGGACTGCGTCCGCAACGGCACCGAGCCCGTCATCAAGCGGGACGCGAGCCGTCCGCGTGAAGCAATTCGAAATGCTGGAGTGACACTTTAACAAAAAACAGAAAGGGAGCAAACAATGCTCCCTTTTTGCGCTATTCTCTAAGATTTACTTACTCTCCCAAGGAAAGGAGACGATATATTTATGAGTGATTATCAGCCGATGACCTGCCTGCCGGTGCTGGCGCTGCGCGGGCTGGTGGTGTTTCCGGGCTGCGTGACGCATTTTGACGTCGGACGGGCGAAGTCTGTCCGCTCCGTCGAAGAGGCGATGCGCGCAAACCAGACGATCTTCCTCGTGGCGCAGCGCGATCTGGAGACCGACGATCCGAAAAAGGCCGACCTCTACGAGATCGGTACGGTCGCGACGGTGAAGCAGATCCTGCGTCTGCCGGGGGACAATATGCGCATTCTGGTCGAGGGCCAGTACCGCGCAAAGCTGCTCGATATGATCCACAGCGAGCCGTATCTGTTCGGCCGTGTGGTCGAGCTGGACGAGCCGGGATACCGGCACGATCCGCTGCGCCTGCAGGCCCTCATCCGGCAGGGGCACGAGCTGTTCGGGCAGTTCGTCGACCTGGCCGTGAAGGCCGGGCAGGAGAGCATGCTGCAGATCCTGAGCTCCGACGAGCCGGGCAAGATCGCAGACGTGATCGGCCAGAACGCAACGTTCCCCTACGACCAGAAGCAGCGCATTTTGGAGCAGCTGCATCCGGTCAAGCGGCTGGAACTGGCGATCGGACTGCTGGCACAGGAGCTGGATATTTTGCAGCTCGAGAGCGAGATCTCCGAAAAGGTACAGGAAAACGTCAACAAAAACCAGCGCGATTATTATCTGCGCGAGCAGATCCACGCCATCCGTGAAGAACTCGGCGAGGACGACAGCGACGATGAGCACTATGCTGAGCGCATCCGTGCGCTGCATTTGCCGGAGGCGACGGAGGAAAAACTGCTGCGCGAGGTCAAACGCCTTGGGCGGCAGCAGGGCGGCTCGCCGGAGGCGAACGTCATCCGCAACTATCTCGATACGGTGCTGGAACTTCCTTGGAACGAGGAAACGAAGGAACGGCTGGATGTGAAGGCGGCGCGGAAAATTCTCGATGCCGACCATTTCGGCCTCGAAAAGGTCAAGGAGCGCATTCTGGAGACGCTGGCTGTGCGGCAGCTCGCACCGGAGCTGCCGGGGCAGATTCTCTGCCTGGTCGGCCCTCCGGGTGTTGGCAAGACGTCGGTCGCCATCTCGATTGCAAAGGCGCTGAACCGCAAGCTCGCGCGGCTGTCGCTCGGCGGCGTGCGCGACGAGGCAGAGATCCGCGGCCACCGCAAGACGTACATCGGCGCGATGCCGGGCCGCATCATGACGGCCATCGCGCAGGCCAAGAGCCGCAATCCGCTGCTGCTGCTCGACGAGGTGGACAAGCTCGGCAGCGATTATAAGGGCGACCCGTCGTCCGCGCTGCTCGAAGTCCTCGACCCGGAGCAGAATTCGGAGTTCCGCGACCATTATCTCGAGGTCCCGTTTGACCTGCACCGCTGCATGTTCATCACGACGGCCAACACGACCGATACCATCCCGCGCGCGCTGCTCGACCGCATGGAGGTCATCGAGCTCGGGTCGTATACGGATGAGGAGAAATTGCAGATCGCAAAGCGCCATCTGCTGCCCAAGCAGCTGGAAAAGCACGGGATCGCAAAGGCGAAGGTCCGCATGTCGGACGATGCGCTGCGCGAGATCATTGCGTGCTACACGCGCGAATCCGGCGTTCGGAATCTCGAGCGGCAGCTCGCCGCGCTCTGCCGGAAGTGCGCGATGCGCTTTGTGGCGGAGGACGCGCCGAAGCGCATCTCCGTGACCGGCGCGAATCTGGAGCAGTATCTCGGCGTGCGCCGCTTCCTGCCCGATCCGCTGCCGGCAAGCGATCAGGTCGGCCTGGTGACGGGTCTGGCCTGGACGAGCGTCGGCGGCGAGACGCTGGAGGTGGAGGTCAACGTGGTCGACGGCACGGGCAAGCTGGAGCTGACCGGCAACCTCGGTGACGTGATGAAGGAATCGGCCTTTGCGGCGATGAGCTATGTGCGCTCCCGCGCGAAGGAGCTTGGTCTGCCGTCTGATTTCTATAAGACGCGTGACATCCACATCCACTTCCCGGAGGGAGCCGTGCCGAAGGACGGGCCGTCTGCCGGTATCACGATCTGCACGGCGCTGGTCTCGGCCCTGACGGGCCGCGCCGTCCGGCGTGATCTCGCCATGACCGGCGAAATTTCGATCCGGGGCCGCGTCCTGCCGATCGGCGGGCTGAAGGAGAAAACGATGGCCGCGCTGCGGCACGGGATCAAGACCGTCATCATCCCGGCGGAGAACGAAAAGGATCTCGAAGAGATCGACCAGACCGTCCGGCAGAGCCTGAATTTCATTACGGTCAGCCATGTGGACAGCGTGATCGCCGCCGCGCTTGTTTCCGGCGAGGTACCCGCGGAGGCGCCTGTTCTGGACGCCATGCCCGCGATGCCGCCCGTGACGCCGAAGGCCCGGCGCAAGCCCGGCATCCGGCAGTGAGGAGGGACGCATGAACCTACACAACGCGCAGTTCGTGCGCTCTGTGACGTCCGTGGCGGACTGCCCGCACGACGGGATCCCGCAGATCGTGTTTGCGGGAAAGTCAAACGTCGGCAAGTCCTCGGTCATCAACAAGATTTTGCTGCGGAAGAACTTCGCCCGCGTGGGCGAGGCCCCGGGCAAGACCACGCACATCAACTACTTCCTGATCGACGAGAAGATGTATCTGATCGATCTGCCCGGATATGGCTATGCGAAAGTCTCGAAGAGCGAGCGCGAGCGCTGGGGCAAGCTGATGGAGGCGTATTTTGCCGCGCCGGATCTCATCGACCTCGGCGTGATGCTCGTCGACGCGCGGCACAAGCCGACGGCTAACGACGTGACGATGGCGAGCTATTTTCTGCAGACCGGGAAGCCGTTCGTCGTCGTGGCGAACAAGCTCGACAAGCTGAAAAAGAGCGAGATCGAACCGAATCTGGTCTGCATCCGCGAGACGCTGGGCCTGCCGGAGAGCGTCCAGCTCATCCCGTTTTCTGCCGAAAAGGGCGACGGACGGGATGTGCTGCTCAAGGTCATTCTGACCGCTGCCGGAGAATAAATCAAGAAACGCGCCAATTCCAACCGGAATTGGCGCGTGAGACTGTCAAAAAACGATAAAAGGCAGTTCCGAGTGAGAGCCGCAGGGGTTGGCCCAGGCCAGCTTCTCTTGCCCTTCGGGCAATTCACCTTCAGAGTGAAGGGG
>CAJMLC010000163.1 GCA_905214155.1 uncultured bacterium
ATGAGATCGTGCTGGAGGATTTGCGCCGGGTGACGGCGGAAGCCAGAGAGCATCCACAAGAATTTGCCGAATATCTGAACAGCAAACAGTCCGCAGAGCTCCAAAAAGAGATCCGCAGACTGGAAAGGGAGAAATCCGCCATGCAGAAGCGCAAAGCTGAGCTGGATGCAATTTTCAAGAAGCTCTATGAGGACAGTGTGCTGGGCGAATTACAGCAGAACAGTTCCAGCTGCTGAAAGAGACGGTAAGCAATACGGCAGCGTTCCTCGACAAAGCGAAGCGGTACACGGACATTCAAGCGCTGACACCGGAGCTGCTGCGGCTCTTCATTCAGAAAATTGTGGTGCATGAAAAGGAAGTAAAATGGTCCAAGCACGCACCACAGACCGTAGAGATCCATTATGCCGACATTGGCTGCATGGAGAACAGACAAACAGCAAAACCGGAACATCACAACGAGATCCCGAAAGTATCCTGAACCATTCCCAGCGATACACCGATGGAAAACCCGGCTGGTGCCTGAAGCACCAGCCGGGGATCCCCCACCACCGTTGTTACCCCTGTCAGGGGGCAGCATGGGGAGCCTTTTCGTTTCTCATTCCGTTTCGCGTTCGCGCAGACCCGCAACAGCCGAGATCGGCAGCGAGAAGCAGATCGCCCCGGCCTTCGTGCCCGGCCCGGCCTGCTCCTGAATGGCGCGCATGATGTCGGCCTTCTGGTCGGCATAGGCCACGATGTAGACCACGTCCTTCTCGTCGGCTAGACTGACGCCGAAGAAGCTCTCCGCGCGGCTCCGGCCCGTGCCCTTCGCGTGGAGGACCGTGCCGCCGCCCGCTCCGGCGGAGCGCGCCGCGTCCATCACAAAATCCGAATAACCCTCGTTCAAGATCACGACGATCAGCTCGTGCGCAAATTCCATGCTCGGTTTTCCTCCCATTTCCCGGTTATCTGTCAGATAGGCCAGCGTCCGCGCCCCGGCCACGCTCTTGAGCGGCACCGCCAGCATCACGCCGTTGCCCGGAATGTCGATCTGCATCCGCCGCTTCGCGTTCTTGAAGATCTGCTTCTGCATCTCCCCGTCGGCCACGGCGCTGACGATCGCCTTCGGCGTCGCATCCAGCCCGTAGATCGACAGCGCCTCGCGCGGGGCCGTGCCCCGGCCGAGCTTCGTTAGCGTCAGGTGCAGCCCAGCGGCCTGATACAGCTCCGCCATCTCGCCCGCGCGGTCGCGGTCGGTGACCGCAATGATATAGTAAAGCTCCATCAGCACGCCTCCCAAAGCTCGATGATCTCGCGCTCGTCATACGGCAGCGCCGTGACCTTCTCCGCGCCGCGCTTCGACTTGAGCACGTAAATGCCGCCCATGGCCTGTACCGTGATCAGCGGCATCATCGCCACCAGCGCCACCAGCCCGAACGCATCGGTCATCACATTTCCGCCGAGCGCTTCACTCGCGCCCATCGCAAACGGCAGCATGAATGTCGCCGTCAGCGGCCCGGAGGCCACGCCGCCGGAGTCGAACGCGATGGCCGTGAACGTCCGCGGCACGACGAACATCATCGCCAGCGCCACGGCATACCCCGGCACGAGGAACCAGAGGATCGAAATGCCCGTCAGCACCCGCACCATCGCGAGGCCGTTCGCCGTTGCCACCGCGATGGACAGGCTCAGTCCCATCGCCTTCGCCGAGATCGCGCCAGCGCTCAGCTCCTCGACCTGCTGGTTGAGGATATGCACCGCAGGCTCCGCGTCGATGATGAACCAGCCCATCACCATCGCCAGCGGGATCAGCATCCATCGCTGCCATCCCGCGCCCATCGCCGCGCCGAGCACCGAGCCCAGCGGCGAGAAGCCGACGTTCACGCCCGTCAGAAACAGCACGAGGCCCACGTAGGTATAGCCGATGCCGACCAGGATCTTCAGCAGCGGCCACTTGTGCAGCCGCAGCGAAAACGCCTGGAACAGCAGAAAAAATACTGCGATCGGCGCCAGCGCCACTGCCACCTCCAGCAGCATGTGCGGGATGGCCGCCAAATAGCTGCGCCCAAGCACAACGGTGTCCGCCGCGTCGACGCTCGCGGTCTCCGCCGCGCTGCCGGACCCAGCCGGGAACACGAGGCTCAGGATCATCACGGCCATGATCGGCCCGATCGAGCAGAGCGCCACAAGGCCAAAGCTGTCCGCCTTGGCGTTTTCGTCGCTTCGGATGGACGCCACGCCGACGCCGAGCGCCATGATAAACGGCACGGTCATCGGCCCGGTCGTCACGCCGCCGGAGTCAAACGCGATCGAAAGCATATCGCGGTCGATCACGAACGCGCCGATAAAAATCAGGATATAAAAGCCCAGCAGCAGCCATTTCAGCGAAATGGAGAACAGGATGCGCACCATGCACAGCATCAAAAACAGCCCCACGCCGACCGATACCGTCAAAATGAGCACCGTCTTGTCGATGTTCGGCACATTTGTCGCCAGCACCTGCAGATCCGGCTCCGCCACGGTGATGGCCGCGCCGAGCAAAAAGCTGACCAGCAGGATCACGCCGAGTTTGCGGCTCTTCGTCATCTTCGCGCCGATCAGGCTGCCGATCCGCGTCATCGACATCTCCGCGCCGAGGCTGAACAGGCCGATGCCCGCGATCAGCATCGCCGACCCGATCAAAAACGCCAGCATCAGCCCCGGCTCCACCGGCACAATCAGCAAACACAGTGCCAGTACTATGGCCGTCACCGGCAAAACCGACGCAGCCGCCTCCTTCATTTTTTCCATCAGAATTTTTTTGTGCATTTGATCCCTCATTCATTGTTTCTATGAATAGTTTACCATAAGAAACAGCGCATGACAAGTTAAGAAATTGTAACCAACATCCTCAAATTTTGCGAAAGCGGGACTTTACGAAGTCCGGTTTTTCCTGTAAAATGGACACATCAAACCGTGGAGGGCCCTGCCATGTATTTTGCGAACTATCACACGCACACCACCTTCTGCGACGGCCGCGATACGCCCGAACAGCTCGTGCAGGAGGCCATCCGCCTCGGCTGCCCGGCCCTCGGCTTCTCCGGCCATTCCTACACGCCCTACGAGGCAGCCTGGATGCCAAAGGAGCGCATTCTCCCCTATCAGGCCGAGATCCGCCGCCTACAAGCAGTTTATTCCGGCCAGATCCGGATCCTGCTCGGCATCGAACAGGACTATTACAGCGACGAGGCGACTGATGCTTACGAATACGTCATCGGCGCGGTGCATAACCTGCGCCGCGGCGGCGAATACCGCCCGCTCGACTATACGCGCGACCGCCTCATCGCCACAGTAAACGACTGGTTCGGCGGCGACTGGTACGCGCTGGCCGAGGAATACTATGCCCTCGTCGGCGATCTCTACGAAAAAACGCACTGCCGCGTCATCGCGCACTTCGACCTGATCGAAAAATTCAACGAAGCCGGCGATCTTTTCGACCGTACGCATCCCCGCTACCGTGCCGCTGCGCTCGCCGCGCTCGACCGGCTGAAGGACGCACCCGTCATCTTTGAGGTCAACACCGGGGCCATCGCCCGCGGCTATCGCACGACGCCCTATCCCGATCCATTCCTGCTTCAGGCCATGCAGGACGCCGGCGTCAGATTGATGCTGAATTCCGACTGTCATGACCGCCGCTTCCTGCTCTGCGGCTTTGACCAGTATGCGCACCTTGTACCAAAGGAGTCCTTCTCGCCGGATTATCTTCTGAATGCATAAAACTTCATGCATGAACGCTGCATCACGAAAATGTGCAAATGCCGGTGCA
>CAJMLC010000164.1 GCA_905214155.1 uncultured bacterium
GATCACCTGCGGCACGCACGCGCTGGCCGTCGCGCTGAGCGCGAATCTGCTGCCCGGCGACGAGCTGCTCAGCCCGAACGGCGCGCCCTATGACACGCTCGAGGAGGTCATCGGCATCCGCGAATCGAAATGCTCGCTGAAAGAGTACGGCGTCTCCTACCGGCAGGTCGATCTGCTGCCGGACGGCACATTCGATTTTGAGGGCATCCGCAAGGCCATCCACGAGAAGACGAAGCTCGTCACGATCCAGCGCTCGAAGGGCTACGCCACGCGCCCGTCGTTCTCCGTCGCGCAGATCGGCGAGGTCATCGCGTTCTGCAAGCAGTGCAAGCCGGACGTGATATGCATGGTAGACAACTGCTACGGCGAATTCGTCGAGACGATCGAGCCGTCGAACGTCGGCGCGGACATGATCGTCGGCAGTCTGATCAAAAACCCCGGCGGCGGCCTGGCCCCGATCGGCGGCTATATCTGCGGCACGGCGGAATGCGTCGAGCGCTGCGCCTATCGGCTCTCCGCGCCCGGACTTGGTCAGGAGGTCGGCGCAAATCTCGGCCTGCTTCCGTCCATGTATCAGGGCTTTTTCCTCGCGCCGAACGTCGTCTCCGGTGCGCTCAAGGGCGCGATCTTCGCGGCGAATCTCTATGAGCGCATGGGCTTCCGCGTCATCCCGAACGGCAGCGAGAGCCGCCACGACATCATTCAGGCCGTCGAGCTTGGCAGCGCCGAGCGGATGCTGGCCTTCTGCCGCGGCATTCAGGCGGCGGCCCCGGTCGACAGCTACGTCACGCCCGTCCCCTGGGCCATGCCGGGCTATGACGCCGAGGTCGTGATGGCGGCGGGCGCGTTCGTACAGGGCTCCTCCATCGAGCTCTCCGCCGACGGCCCCATCCGCCCACCCTACGCGGTCTATTTCCAGGGCGGCCTGACGTGGTACCATGCCAAGCTCGGCATTCTGATGAGCGTTCAGAAGCTCGTCGAGGCGGGACTTGCGCAGCTTCCGGCCTGCTGAGTCTTTAACACCGCCACAGCGGAAAGCCCCCCTCTTCGAAGAGGGGGGACAGATTGCCGAAGGCAATCAGGGGGAGAAGCTTTCGAAACTCCCCCAGTCACCTTCGGTGACAGCCCCCTCTTGGTAGAGGGGGCCTTTGGGTCAAAGTCCACCCCCTACAAAAATATTTGAAATTCCATACAGACATCATTACAGGAGAAAAATTATTATGTGGTTCTGGTTTGCAATCATCGCATTACTCTGCTGGAGCGGTTCCGATCTGTTTTCGAAGATCGGCTGCCGCGGCAACGATAAATACGCCCACCTCAAAATGGTCATCGCCGTCGGCGTGGTCATGGGCCTGCACGCCGCGTTTGAGATTTTCGTGCAGGGCACGTCCGTCACGTGGCACATCATCTGGACATACCTCCCCGTCTCCCTGCTCTACATCGTCTCGATGGCGCTCGGTTATGTCGGCCTCCGGTATATCGAGCTTTCCATCTCGTCGCCGATCTGCAATTCCTCCGGCGCGCTCGTCGCGGTGCTCTGCCTGATCACCGGCACGCTCGACGAGAGCATCCAGGGCGGCATGCGCGTCGCCGTCATCGGCGCGGTCGCGCTGGTGTGCATCGGCGTCGTCGGCCTCGGCGTGGTCGAATCCCGCGAGGACGACGAGCTCCGTCAGGCCCGTCAGGCGGCCTCCAACTACAAGTACGCGAAATCGTGGCTGGCCATCTGCCTGCCCGTGGCCTACTGCCTGCTCGACGCGGCCGGTACGTTTGCCGACTCTCTCGTGCTCGACCGTCTTTCCACGCAGGCGTTCGACGCCGGGATGTTCGCGACGTTCGACGAGTGCAGCGACTACGCCGCCTCCGCGGCCAACTGCGCCTACGAGCTGACGTTCCTGTTCGCGGCGGTCTGCTGCTTTATCTATGTCGTGCTGATCCGCAAGCAAAAGCTCGTCCCGAAGCAGGAGGGGCCGAAATACCTCGGTGCCATCTTCGAAACGGCTGGCCAGTTCGCCTACATCTTCGCCCTCGCCGACACGGCGCACGTCGCCATCGCCGCGCCGATCATCTCGGCCTACTGCGTGGCCTCCGTCGTCTGGAGCCGCATCTTCCTGAAGGAAAAGCTCTCATGGAAGCATTACGCGATGATCGCGCTCGTCGTGGTCGGCATTGTGCTCCTTGGCTTCTTCGATATTTGAGATCAAAGTTTCGGCGGCTCCGGGCTTTCGCCCGGAGCCGCTTGACGTTTCCCGCGTTTTTCGCTACACTGAGAAAAAACGCTGAAAGGAGCACCTACTATGAAAGTTTTATTGGTCAACGGCAGTCCGCACCAACATGGCTGCACCGACCGCGCGCTGCGCGAGGTCGCGTCCGCGCTGGAACAGGGCGGGATCGAAACCGAGATCTTCTGGATCGGGAACCAACCCATCGGCGGCTGCATCGGCTGCGGCGCCTGTGCCAAACTGGGCCGCTGTGCCTTCGACGGTCCAGTCAATGAATTCGCCGAAAAACTGGACAGCGCAGACGGCTTCGTGTTCGGCTCACCGGTGCACTACGCGGCGGCCTCCGGCAATATGACGAGTTTCCTCGACCGGCTGTTCTACTCCCAGGGCCGCAAGCTTGCCGGAAAACCTGCCGCCGTCGTCGTCTCGGCGCGCCGCGGCGGCACGACCGCGGCCTATGAGCAGCTGCTCAAATACCCCGGCATCACGCAGATGCCGATCATCTCCTCCTGCTACTGGAACATGGTCCACGGGCAGACGCCGAACGAGGTGGAACAGGATGAGGAAGGACTGCGCACGATGCGCGTCCTCGGCCACAACATGGCCTATTTCCTGCACTGTCTCGCGGCGGGCCGCGCTGCCGGCGTCCCGTTCCCGCCCGAAGAGCCGCCCGCGCGCACCAACTTCATCCGCTGAATCCCGCGCATTTTTTCAAAAAAGCGGTTGTTTTGTCGGCGCATACATTGTATAATAACACCAAACAATGCGGAATCACCGCTACATGGAGGTAATACTTATGTTTACGAAGCTGATCGACGCACTCAAGGCGACCCGCCGCACCATCGTCTTCACCGAAGGCCCCGACGCCCGTATCCTCGAGGCGACCGACCGTCTGCTCAAGGACGACCTGATGGACGTCATCCTCATCGGCAACGTCGACGAGGTCAAGGCTGCGGCAGCCAAGGGCGGCTTTGAGATCGCCAAGGCCGAGATCATCGACCCGGCCACCTATGCCGGCATGGATGAGATGGTCGCCAAGATGGTCGAGCTGCGCAAGGGCAAGATGAGCGAAGAGGATTGCCGCGCGGCGCTCGCCAAGGGCAACTACTTCGGCACGATGCTCGTCAAGATGGGCAAGGCCGACGCCCTGCTCGGCGGCGCGACCTATTCCACGGCTGACACCGTCCGCCCGGCGCTGCAGCTCGTCAAGACCAAGAAGGGCGCGCACCTCGTCTCCTCGTCCTTCATCCTGTTCCGCAAGGATAAGGACGGCAATGATGAGAAGTACTGCATGGGCGACTGCGCCATCAACATCGACTATCAGGATACCGTTG
>CAJMLC010000165.1 GCA_905214155.1 uncultured bacterium
CTGCCGGTTCTTGCTCTAAGCGATTATTTGTTGTCCTTATGCGTGTTCGCCATTCCTTCGGGGCGGTTATTATCCGTTCTTAAAGTGAATAATCCTTCTGGTCGTCCTCCTCCGGCAGCGGCTTTGGCCGCGCGGGGACGCGCTTGAGCGGATCGTAGCGGAAGCGGCGGCAGTGGTGCGTACAGGGCACGATGCCGCAGAACTGGCAGATGACAGAATCCTCGTCGACCTTGCCGGAAAATTGACAGTATGTACAATAGCGGTCGATCTTCTTGCGGAACAGCATCGGTCGATCCCTCCTTCTGCATCTCAGGTTTCTCTATTATAGCGTATCTCCGCCGGAATTTCCACCCTCATTTTTCGCCAGCCGAGGCAGATCCCACCGCTGGCCAGCAGCCCCGCCGCGAACGCGCCGGGCAGCATCCCGGTGCTCGCCGTGACCGTTTCCGGCAGCAGCGGCGCAAGAAAATACGTCATCAGCGCAGCCAGCAGGCCCTGTGCCAGCTTCGCCGTCAGCATCCCGCGGCCGGATAATCCCGCCGGGGCCAGCACAGCCTTCGTCTGCATCCAGACGCAGAGCCCGCCGAAGCCCAGGAACAGCGACGCAAGTGCCAGCTTCCATCGCAGCGCAATCGGCATAGCCGCCAGCGCAGCGATCCCGCCCGACAGCTCCAGCATCCCGGTCAGCACCGTGCAGGCCCCGTCCGGCAGAATGTGCGCCGATGCCAGCGTCAAAAGCCGTGCCAGCACGGAAAACGCCGCGACGAACATTGTGATCTGCAGGATTGCCTGCCCGGCGCTCCGCACGGCCTCCACCAGCGCGCCGGAGGCGTTCGCCCGTTGGACGGGCAGCGGTGCCGCGTTCGGCGCATCCTTCGGACGGCTCATCAGACCGACGGCCAGCGCGGAGAGCAGATGGATCGCCCACAGCAGCAGACAGCCCGCCGTCCCGATCCCGAGTACCGCGCCCACCGCGCCGAACAGAAACGCTGGCCCCGCGTTGTTGCAGAACAGCAGCAGGGATTCCGCCTCCGCCCGCGAGAGCTGCCCTTCGCGGTAGAGAGACGCCGCACACAGCGCTCCGGACGGATACCCGCCGACGGCCCCGCAGAGGATCGCGGTGCAGCCTGCTCCGCTGACGTGAAATATCTTCCGCATGAGCGGCGCAAAGAGCCGCGCAAGAAGTCCCGTTACGCCCAGTGCGTTCGTCAGGTTGATACAGATAAAGAACGGGAACAGCGACGGGATCAGAACGGACACCGAAAGGCGCAGTCCTTCTGTGACTGCGGCAGACACCTCCTGCGGAAAGCACAGCAGCGCTGCAAATGCGGCGAACAGCGCGAGCACCGGAAGGGCAGCGCGGAACTTTTTCATGCGATCACCTCGGGCTAAATCTATGCGCTCCGGCATAGAGATAGACTGAAACGGAGGGATGGAACATGGGAATGCGGACAATGCTGACGCGCCTGGCCGGGAAGCTCGATCTTCCGGCGGACATCGCGGCGGGCCTCCCGCGCATCGCGCTGAACGGCTTTGCCGAGTGCAGCCTCGACCAGCACCGCGGCATTCTGGAATACAGCACAGAGCGCATCGTCGTTGCGCTGAACATCGGCGAACTGACGGTTGAGGGGCAGAAACTCGAGCTGCGGCAGATGCACCGAGAGCGGCTCTGCATCACGGGGCGCATCGAGCGCCTCAGCTTCGGGGGTGGAGCCTGATGTGGAAGATCCTGCTCTGGCTGCTCGGCTCCTGCCGGATCCGCATCATCGGCGGAAGCCCCGCGTGGGCTGTCTCGCGCCTGAGCGAGGCACGCATTTTGCTGCGAGACGTGACGCCCATCGACGACTTCACGATCGAGGCCCGCATTTTAACGCGCGACGCCGCCCGGGCCGACGCAGCCTGTACCCGCGCGATGTGTACGATGGAGGTTTTGGAGACGAGCGGCGCGGCCCGCACGTTTTCCGGCCTGCGCCGCAGATGGTGCTTCGCGCTGCTTCTGCTCCTGACCATCGCTGCCGGATACATCATCCCGAAATTCGTGTTTTTCTACCGCGTCAGCGGGAACGACCGCGTTCCCGCCGAGCAAATCCTGCGAGAACTGAATGACCTCAGCGTCGGCTTCGGAACGTACGGCCCCAGCATCAAGCCGCAGGACCTGAAAAACCAAATGCTCCGCCGCATCCCGGCGCTGCAGTGGCTCACCGTCACGCAAAGCGGCATGTGCGCCGAGGTCGTCGTCCGCGAGCGGCCGGAGCGCGAACCGGTGCTCGACCGGACGACGCCGCAGAACGTCGTCGCCAGCCGCGCGGGCGTGATCACCGAGGTGCTCTGCTTCGACGGGAACTGCCTCGTCGCGCCTGGGCAGGCCGTTGAGGCCGGGCAGCTTCTGGTCTCGGCCTACACCGACCTGGAATTCAAAACGCAGGTCTCCGCCGCGCGGGCGGAAATTTACGCGGAGACTGTCCGCCATACCGAGACGGTGCTCCCGGAAACGGTGCTGCAGAAGATCCCCACCGGGACGCGGCGGCAAGTTTCGCTCCTGCTTGGCGAACGGCGCCTCCCACTCTGGGGCGGCGGAAATTCCGGCGCGGACTGTGATAAAAGCACCGAACGGCGCTTTTTCATGCTGCCGGGCGGGTATTTCCTGCCGGTTGGACTTGAAATCGTCACAATTTTTTCGTATGATACGTATGAAACAGAATCGGATGCCAGTGCGGCGCGCGAATCGCTGGAGCAGCTCGCGGCGCGGCGCATCCGGGAAGACCTGATTGCGGGCACGGCGGAGCAGCTCAGCTACCGCTTCACGCGGGAGGGCGGCTGTTTCCGGCTCGAGACGCGGGCCGAATGTGTGGAAATGATCGCCCGGCAGACGGGTGTAGCTTTTCTAAAGGACGGAGATCAATGACAGAACGGATCATCAATGCGGAACGGGTCGAACAGCTCATCGATGTGTTCGGCTCGTTCGACGCGAACATCAAACAGATTGAGGCGGAGTTCGGCGTCAAGGTCACGAACCGCGATACCGAGCTGAAGATCCAGGGTGACGTGGAGCAGGCTGACTATGCGGCCCGCGCCATCGAGGCGCTGCTCTCGCTCTCGGCCAAGGGAGAGGAGATCGACGCGCAGAAGGTGCGCTATCTGATCTCCCTCGTCAAGACCGGCAACGAGGACAAGGTCGGCGAGATCGCCAAGGACGTCGTCTGCGTGACGGCGAAGGGCCGCCCGGTCAAGGCCAAGACCATCGGCCAGCAGAAATACCTCAAGGCCATTGAAAAGAATACCATCACCATCGGCGTCGGCCCGGCGGGCACCGGCAAGACCTATCTTGCCGTGGCACAGGCCGTCGCGGCCTTCCGTGCCAAAGAGGTCAACCGCATCATCCTGACGCGTCCCGCCGTTGAGGCAGGGGAGCGGCTCGGATTTTTGCCGGGCGATCTGCAGAATAAGGTCGATCCCTACCTGCGGCCGCTCTACGACGTTACGAAAGAAATCGTTTTTGAGAAATTCGGCCGCCGCGCCATCCTGACA
>CAJMLC010000166.1 GCA_905214155.1 uncultured bacterium
ATTGATAAAAAAATTATAAACAGAGAATATATGAGGAAAGTATTGTTGGTTTTTGCTGCAACTATGGACGTACCAAAAATCCACGAAGGCGAATATCGCTTCTGCCTGATCTTATGGAAGCATGAGCCGGTCACTGCGGCGCAGCTGGCCAAGCTGTGCCTGGAGGAGCTGGGCTGGAAGCGCACGACGACGTACACGGTCATCAAGCGGCTCGGCGAGCGCGGGATCCTGAAAAATGAGAACGGTCTCGTGACCGCGCTCGTTTCCAAGGATGAGGCGCAGGCCTGTGAGATCGACGAGCTGGTCGAGAAAAAGTTCGAGGGTTCTCTGCCCACCTTTATCGCCGCGTTTACGAAGCGGCAGGATCTATCCGAACACGATCTGGACGAGGTGCAGCAGATGATCGACCGCATCCGCAGAGGAGACACAAAATGAGCGCCGTCTTTCTGAAAATTCTCAACATGAGCATCTCGGCCAGCTGGATCGCAGCGACCGTGTTGCTGCTGCGCCTCTGCCTGAAGCGCGCACCGAAGTGGTGGAACGTTCTGCTCTGGGGCCTTGTCGCTGTGCGGCTGATGCTCCCGTTCTCCATTGAAAGTTCGCTCAGTCTGCTTCCGCGCGCGGAGGTCGTCAGCCCGGCGCACATCGTGCCCTCCGTTCCGGGGAAAGCGGTCCCGATGATCGGCGGCGCGGCAGCCATCGCCTCCGGTGCCAAAACCCAGCTTCCAATCTGGACGATCCTGGCGTGGGTCTGGCTATTCGGTGTCCTTGTGCTCGTTCTGTATACCCTGGTCAGCACGCTGCGGCTGCGGCATCAGGTTCGTGAGGCTGTTCGTCTGCAGGGCAATATTTATCAGTCCGAGCAGCTCGCCTCGCCGTTTGTGCTTGGGATGCTTCGCCCCAAGGTCTATCTCCCTTATCACATGGACAGCCGCGAGGCGCAGCATGTCCTCGCCCACGAGCAGGCCCATCTGCGCCGCGGCGATCATTTCTGGAAGCCGCTTGGCTTTCTGCTTCTGACAATTCACTGGTTCAATCCCCTGATGTGGCTCAGCTATGCGATGCTGTGCCGGGATATTGAGCTGGCCTGCGACGAAAAAGTCATCCGTGATCTGAGGCGCGAGGAGCGGGCGGATTATATGCAGGCGCTTGTCGCATGCAGTGTGAACCGCCGCCGGATCGCGGCCTGCCCCCTCGCCTTTGGCGAGACCGGCGTAAAGGAGCGTGTAAAATCTGTGATGAACTACAAAAAACCGACCCTTTGGGTCATGCTTCTGGCGCTTGCCCTCAGTGTTGTCCTCGCGGGCTGCTTTTTGACCGATCCGAAGGACACGAACTCCGACCGCACTGCGGCCACCGGCTCTTCCAGCGAAGAAGCTGACCCTGACACGGCGGACAGCGCGCCGGAGGAATCTGCACAGCCCGCCGAACAGGATGCGCTAAGGGAATCCCTGTCCACCACCGAATCGGACAGCCTTATTTTGGATGAGAGGATCGGCCAAGCCGTTTTGGAGCACTATGCGGACACGGTGCAGGACGGGCAGATCCATGTGGAGAGCCACGCCATTCTGGCCCAGGACGACAACGACGGGATGCTCACCGTCTATCTGCTCGTCCTGCAGGAGACGTACAGCGTGGACGGCGAGACGCTCACGCTGAAAAACGGAAGCTATGTCCCCACAGCGATCACATTTTCCACCAGCACCTCCGGCGGCAGCCCGTTGGAATACTGGGAACCCAGCGACGGAAGCTATTCAGGCGACATCCGGGCCAAATTCCCGGCGGCCGCGGCAGACGAAGCGCTGAACGATCAGGACTATATCGAAGACCTGAAGACCGAGTGCTATCTGCAGGCCGTCGAGGCCATGAAGCGCATGGAGCACTGAGATGTCCGGCAGAACAGAAGATCGGTTTGAGGCATGGCTGGACGCCGGGAACCGCATCGTGTCGTTTCATGAGATCCCCGCCGGTCAATATTACAGCGCGGAGGATCATACCTTCTGGCAGCAGATCACCAGCCTGATCCTGTCCGGCTATCGGGTGCAGTGATCCAAAAGCAGCTTGCAGGCCTTCGCCCTGCAAGCTGCCTTTTTCTGCAAAAACCGGTTGAGTCTTTCGTATTTCTCTGCTACAATATCAAAAGCGTCAGCTGACGCAAACAGCGGAGGTTTGCAATGGATCGTGCGGAATTGGAATCTTACATTTCGGATCATTACAGCACCGAACCGGACTACCCCTGGGCCGACACGCCGCGTTCTGCCGTGTTCCGCCATGCAGGCAACCGGAAGTGGTTTGCGCTGATCACGGAAGTGCCGCGGGACAGACTGGGGCTTGCGGGAACGGAGCCGCTGGACGCGGTCAATTTCAAGTGCGATCCGATCCTGATCGCGTCTCTGCGCGGCGAGACTGGCATTTTTCCGGCGTACCACATGAACAAAGCCAGTTGGATCACCGCCGCACTGGACGGCAGCGTGCCGCTGGAAACGCTCAGGCTGCTGTTGGATGTAAGCTATGAGCTGACCCGGTCGAACCCGCACAGGAAGGCAGAAAACAGGAAGGGGCATCGATGACCGCTCCCCTTCCTGCTTTTGTCTACGCTTCGTTGTATTCCTGCAAAATTTGCTTGGCCGTTGGAGGCCGTTTTTATTTCCCGTATTTTGCTTCCATTTCCGTTGTATGCGCGCGAAGCAGCTCCAGCGCCCGGGACCGGATGTCGGCGAGCTCCGCCGGATCTGTGTCCGCAAACCCGCGTTTGATCCTGGCCGATGCAGTTGATCGTACCGTCGGGCGAGGCCCAGCCGCCCGCCCCGTATCGGCCGAAGGTCAGATAGTCCATCCAGCTCCGGAAGACGAAGCCCTTGAGAATGTTGACGGTATAGTCCGCCGCTCCGTCCGGCAGCGCGACGCGGTAGACGGTCGGAACAGTCTCCTTCCAGATATAGGGCCCGTAATAGCCCTGCGTTTTCCCGAAAAGCGCATGATAGCCCTCCGCTTCAAACGCCGCTTGCAGCCGCGCCGTCAGAAGCGCTTCGTCCGCCTCCGGCATATCCAGAAGTATCCGCAGCTGCCTCAGCAGCTTGTCCGCAGCCTCCGTCTCCGGCAGGCCGCAATAAAAGACGTCCCGATAATAGATCTGATACAGGCGCAGGATGTCATTGAGCCGGGTCGGGATCTCATACGTGCGGTATTCGCAGTCTTCAAAGATCGCAGCGTATGCAGGCAGGATGTCTTTGAATTCCTCGTGCTCGCGCATATATGCAATGGCGCCCTTGATGTCTCCATTCATGAAAAACTGACTGATCTGCATGGCCGCTCTCCCCTATCGATCTCGATTTGTCTCATTATAGCAGACCCGCGCCCAAAACACAATCACAGCCGCCCGGAGCACACCGGGCGGCTGCATGGATCTTCGACAAACTGGAAGTTGT
>CAJMLC010000167.1 GCA_905214155.1 uncultured bacterium
TCGCGCCGTTGAACTGGCAGCGCCAGCCGCGGTTGGTATGATAGTTGCCGTTGTCATCCATCCAGCAGACGCGGAACGTGAACATCCGCTCCGGCTCGACCATTCTCTTCAGCAGGTCGACCTTCTCATATTCCGGATGTGCGTCCATGATCGGGGAGACAGAAGACAGAACTTCTTCTACGGTCTGGACGAATTCCGGCTCGTTCGCGTGGGTCTGCTTGACGTAATCGATGACACTGGCGACATAAGCATTCATAATTGTATCCTCCTCAATTCGTTTACCCTTTGTGATGCTAAATCACGCTACCATAGTACAACACCGCGTTGTGGAAATCAAGTAGCGGATGAAAAATAATCATAAAAACTATACAAAATTTGCGTGAGTTTGCTGCGAATAATGCAGCGACTTAACGGAGACTGAACGGAAAACTGCCTCAGAACGCCGAGATGATGTCGACGATCTCCGCGCCGATGCGCTTCTGGGCTTCGACGGTCGCGGCACCGATGTGCGGCGTGCAGGAGACCATCGGATGGCTGTAGAGCGCCTTGTTGGTGGCGGGCTCGTCGGCGTAGACGTCGAGACCGGCCGCGCGGACCTTGCCGCTCTCGAGAGCGGCGAGCAGCGCCGCCTCGTCGACGTTCGTGCCGCGGGAGGTGTTGATGATGACGACGCCGTCCTTCATCTTCGCGATGCGCTCGGCGTTGATGAGCGCGCCGCCGTCGACCGCCGGAGCGTGGACGGAGATGAAGTCGGACTTCGCGAGCAGCTCGTCCATCTCAACATACGGGATGCCCAGCTTCTCTTCGATGCCGGGGATGTGGAAAATATCGAACGCGATGACGTCCATGCCGATGGCTTTCGCCATCACGCCGAGGTGCTGGCCGATGCGGCCGAAGCCGACGATGCCGAGCGTTTTGCCGCGCAGCTCGATGCCCTTGCCGTAGGCCTTCTTTTCCCACTTGTCCTCGCGCATCGTGTGGCCCGCGATGGACAGATAGCGTGCGCAGGAGAACATGTGGCCCAGCGCCAGCTCCGCCACGGACTCGGAAGAGGCCTTCGGCGTGTTTTTCACGGTGATGCCGTTTTCCTCGGCATATTTGACGTCGATGTTGTCGACGCCGACGCCGCCGCGGATGATGAGCTTCAGCTTACCGCCCTTGGCCTCGTCGATGTGGTTCGCGCGGATCTTGGTCTTCGAACGGACGACGACCGCGTCAAATTCGCGCAGGGCCGCGCCGAGTGCATCCGGCTCGTAGAACTGCTCGACGACCTCATGCCCCAGCTCGCGGAGCTTCGCCATGGCCTGCTTGTCCATTCCATCGGTAACGAGAATACGCATAATCAGGATCTCCTTATTTTCATAGATGTGGAACAAGGCACGACATGCGCCGCGCCCTGTTGGGTTGTTACTTGTTATAGTTCGCCTCGAAGTCCTTCAGGAACTTCACGAGCGCCTCGACGCCGTCCTTCGGCATCGCGTTGTAGATGGACGCGCGCAGACCGCCGACGGACTTGTGGCCCTTGAGGTTGTCATAGCCTGCGGCCTTCGTCGCGGCGACGACTTCCTTGTCGAGTTCGGCGGACTCGGTCACGAACGGGATGTTCATGAGCGAACGGAACTCGGGCTCGACGGTGCCGCGGAACATCTTGGACGAATCCAGGAAGTCATAGAACACCTTCGCCTTGTCGAGATTGCGCTTGTGCATCTCCTCGAGACCGCCGATGCTCTTGAGGTATTTGAAGACCTTGCCGCAGCAATAGATCGCCCAGCAGTTCGGCGTGTTGTACATGGAGCCTGCGCCGGCGTGCGTGCTGTACTGCAGATAGATCGGCAGATCGGTCAGATCGTCGCGGATCAGGTCCTCCCGGATGATGCAGACGACCATGCCGGCCGGGCCGACGTTCTTCTGCACGCCCGCGTAGATCATGCCATAGTCGCTGACCTTGCAGGGCTTGGAGAGGAACATCGAGGACTGGTCGGACACGAGGACGTGGCCCTTCGTGTTCGGCAGCTGGTTCCACGTCACGCCGTGGATGGTCTCGTTCTCGCAGATATAGACGTAGTCGGCGTCCTCGGGGATGTCGAGGTCGGAGCAGTCGGGCACGTAGGTATAGTTCTTGTCCTTGCTGGACGCGGCGACGATCACTTCGCCGACCTTTTTGGCCTCTGCGATGGCCTTTTTCGACCACGCGCCGGTCTCGATGTAGACGGCCTTGCCGTTTTTCATCAGGTTCATCGGGATCATCGAGAACTGCAGCGTTGCGCCGCCCTGGATGAACAGGACCTTATAGTTGTCGGGAATGCCCATCAGATCGCGCAGATCCTGCTCGGCCTCGTCGATGATCTGCTGGAAGACGGGGGAGCGGTGGCTCATTTCCATGACGCACATGCCGCTGCCGCGGTAGTTCAGCATCTCGTCGCGGATCTCTTCGAGCACGGGCTCCGGCATCATCGCGGGGCCGGCCGAGAAGTTGTAGGTTCTTCCGTATTTCATAAATTGACCTCCTGAAAAATATCGCCAGTTTTTCACGGATTTTTTCTGTAAAATTAGTATATACCTCCAAAGGAAAAGAATCAAGCGGTTTTCTGAAAAAATTTTTTTGAGGCTGAAAATTTGTTAGATTCCAAAGAAAAAGCCGGTGGCCGCGCCGAGGCAGCCGCCGGAAGAGGATCCCGTGCGCGTTTGGGAGTTTTACGGATGATACGCATAATATACAGGATTTTGCCCAAAAACGCAAGAAACAATTTGTGTATTTTGCTCGCGTACAGCGTCAGCGTCCGTGCCCGTGTGGGGCAGACGGCTGCGCGGCGCGCCGTTTTTCATATTTGGCGCGGGTGGCGTTGCCGCCGCGGATGTGGCGCTCGGCCTTGTTCTGGGCTAAAATTTTTTTGACCTGCATCCACAGCGGCCGGTTCACCTGTTCCAGCCGCTCGGTGAGGTCCTTGTGTACCGTTGATTTGGACACGCCGAAGTGCTTTGCCGCGGCGCGGATGGTGGAGTGCGTTTCCAGAATGAACACAGCCAGTTCCTCGGCTCGCTGCTCTAGGTTTTCTCTCATGTGGGCACCTCCAAGCCGTGTATGCTATCCCAATATATGCCCCCGCGCCGCCCGATATGCCCGCCCCGTCAAGCCCCCTCTTCGCAGAGGGGGGGACAGATCGCCGAAGACGATCAGGGGGAGAAGTTTTCCAAGCTCCCCCAGCCGCCTGCGGCGGCAGCCCCCTCTTGATAGAGGGGGCCAATGGTCGCCTGATAAACTCCAATATTTTGCGCTTTTTTGCGTTTATGTGGAAAAATTAAGAAAACAAACGCAGCGAATCGCTCGCGTGTCCCGGAAAAATATAGTATACTGAGTTCGATCAAAGAACCAAGATCGGTCAAAGGGGTACCCCTTTGGAACCGGACTGCC
>CAJMLC010000168.1 GCA_905214155.1 uncultured bacterium
GTCTTCGTGCTGTTGCCGAGGATCGCGCCGCCGTAGGTCTTGGTGGCGTAGCCCTCTTTTTCCAGCTTGTCCAGATCGCGGCGGATGGTCTCCTCCGTCACGTTGTAATACTCGGCCAGCTCGCTGACGAGGACGCGCTTCTCGTTGCGCAGACGGCCCAGTATTTCGTTTTTTCGTTCGATTGCTAACATTTCTTTCCCTTTCTCTGCGTTTCTGTGATTTCCGGCAAGGACTCACACGAAACAACATGTTACCGTTACTATATCACTACAAAACCGGAAAAGCAAGGCCAAGAGCACACCGCAGCATATTTTTTCACAGCGCGTGAATAGACTGACAGTGCGGCGTACAGGAACTGCAAAAAAAGCGGAAATTTGTCTTGCAAATCGTGCCGCGCTCTGGTAAATTATTAGGGAAAGAATTATGTAAATCTTTTCGGTTGTTTTGAGGCGTGCTTATGCTGTTTTCCAGTCTGATTTTTTTATATGTCTTTTTCCCGCTCTGTCTGCTGCTCTATTTCCTCTGCCGCAATTTAAAGGCAAAGAACGGCGTACTGCTCATCGCAAGTCTGCTGTTCTATGCGTGGGGCGAGCCGGTCTATCTGCTGCTGATGGTCGCCGTGGCCGGGGCGAACTGGGCCTTTGGCCGTCTGCTCGGCAAGCGACCGGAGCGAAAGTTTCTGGCGCTCGCGGTGATCTTCAATCTGCTCTGTCTCGGCGTGTTCAAGTACACGGGCTTTGTGCTGGAAAACGTCTATGCGCTGGCGCACATCGAGCGCGCCGCGCCGCAGATCGCGCTGCCGATCGGCATCTCGTTCTACACGTTCCAGGCCATGAGCTATGTGATCGACGTCTACCGCGGCCAGGTCGGCGTGCAGCGGTCGTTTGCGAAATTCCTGCTCTACGTGTCGCTCTTTCCGCAGCTCATCGCCGGGCCGATCGTCCGGTATTCCGATGTGGAGAAGGAGATCGAGGCGCGCAAGAGCACGCCGAAGGGCTGCTTCTACGGCATGACGCGCTTCTGCATCGGCCTGGCCAAAAAGGTTCTGATCGCGGACTATGCCGGGGCTGTGGCCGATCAGCTGCTCGGCGGGAGCTTCACGGCCTCCACCACGCTCGGCCTCTGGTTCGGCGTGCTGATGTACATGTTCCAGATCTATTTTGATTTCTCCGGTTATTCCGACATGGCCATCGGCATGGGCCGCATCTTCGGCTTCAAATATCCAGAGAACTTCCGCTATCCCTATGTGTCCAAGACCATCACGGAGTTCTGGCGGCGCTGGCACATCTCGCTGAGCAGCTTCTTCCGGGATTATGTCTACATACCCCTCGGCGGCAACCGCCATCTCGTCTACCGGAATATGGCCGTCGTCTGGCTGCTGACCGGACTTTGGCATGGTGCGAGCTGGAATTTCATCCTCTGGGGCGCGTACTTCTTCGTCCTGCTTGCCATTGAGCGGCTCTGCGTCAAGCCGCTGAGCCATGTGCCGTCCGTTATCCGCCATATCCTGACGCTGCTTTGCATCGCCATCAGCTGGAACATCTTCTACCACACGGACATTTCCCGCTTGCTCGAGAGCTTCCGTATCCTGTTTGGCTTCTCCGGCACGGGATTCAGCAGTGCGCTGACCGGGATGACGATCAAAAACCATATTCCGCTCCTGATCCTCTGCGTCATCGGCTGTACGCCGCTGCCGCAGCTGCTCGGCAACGGCGCGGGTGCGCTCTGCATGGAGTCGGGCGGCCGTGCCGTCAAGGGCAAGATCTACGTTGTTTTGACGTTCCTGTTTGATGCTGCGCTGCTCGCGCTCGCGACGGTCTCGCTCGTCGGTTCGAGTTACAGCGCGTTCCTGTATTTCCGGTTCTGAGGAGGGCAGATCATGAAAAACTTCTATCGCATCCTGCTCATCCTTGCGCTGGCGCTGGTGCTGACGGTTGGCGCGGTGTCGCTCGTCTCGTGGAAGCAGACCGAGGGCGTGAGTGAAAAGACGGTCGAACCACCGCAGTTCTCACTGAAAGCCCTCTTTGACGGGACATTCATCCCGCAATTTGAAGAATATTATACCGCGACATTCCCGGCCCGGCAGACGCTCATGGACTGGAACCAGAAGCTGAACCGATTCTATTATTATTCCGGCGCCAGCGAAGAGGACAATATGCTCGTTCTGGACGGCAGCACCGGCGCGGAGCAGGGCGGCGAATCGCTCGGCGATGTGGAGGCCGCGCTGAACGGCAAAACGGAGCCGGACACAACGCCTGCGCCGGACACCTCTGCGGATATAACGTCTGATCCGTCGACGCAGAGTCCTACGACAGGGGAGACCACATCGCCGGAGACCGAGACGCCGCCGGAGCAGCCCGCCGAGCCGGACCCCGCACTCGACACCCCCGACGAATCCGAGGCCAGCTACGCAGGCTCCGTGGTTGTAGTCGGGACGCGCGCCATGGAGATCCCGACCGCGGACGAGGGCATCATCACGTCCTATGCCAAGGCCGTGGACGATCTGGCCGGTGCGATGGGCGAGAATACCCGCACCATCAGCCTTATCACGCCGAACGGCGGCGAATTCTATTCGCCGGAGAGCCTCCATACCGGCCTGCACAGCCAGAAGGACATGATCGACCTCTGTTACAGCAAAATGGCACCCAACATCGTCACGGTCGACGCCTACGCCAAGCTCCGCAATCATACGGACGAATACATCTATTTCCGCACCGACCACCACTGGACGCAGCTCGGCGCGTACTACGCCTACACGGCCTTCTGCGAGGCGGCGGGCTTCGAGGCTGTGCCGCTCGAGGAGTTTGAGACCGGGCGCTATGACAACTTCGTCGGCTCGATGTATACCTTCACAAAGGGCTATCCGCAGAGCGACGTTTTGAAAAATAACCCGGACTATCTGGACTACTATCTGCCCATCTATGAGACGCACGCGCGCTATTATGCCGACGCGACGTTGCAGAACGGCGTGCCCGTCAGCGTGGTCTATACGAAGATGGACGACAGCGTCTCCAATAAATATCTCTGCTTTATCGGCGGCGACACGCCGGTCTGCATCATCGAGTCTGAGGCGGAGGGCGGCACCTGCCTGGTGCTGAAGGAGTCCTACGGCAATGCGCTCGTCCCGTTCCTCACCAGCCATTACAGTAAAATCATCGTCGTTGACCCGCGCGAATTCAACCGCGACGGCAAGCCCTCGCTCGATCTCCAGCAGTTCGCTGCCGAGCAGGGCGTCGACGATCTGCTCGTCATCAACTATCCCTACATGATCAACAGTAAATCCTATGTCCACTGGCTCGAACGCCTCGTCGGCATGGATCAGTAAGTGAAGCTGTTTTTGCCGCAGTAAAAAGGCTCCCCTTGATTGCATCAAGGGGAGCTGGCGCGGCTTGCCGCGACTGAGGGGA
>CAJMLC010000169.1 GCA_905214155.1 uncultured bacterium
GAGTGGACACTAGAACCTGAATCTAGCGAGTCTGCCAATTCCACCACTCGCGCAGCTTTATCAGTACGTCTCTCGACTGCTGAAATATCATAGCACAAGCTGCCTGATTTGTCAAGAACAATTCTCCAATTTTCTGTGCTGTTTCAAGAATCGTGTTGAAAAGGGGACGTCCACCATCGTGTGCAGGGCGGCGCATTACCCGGTGCGGGTGACGACGGCGGAGCTGAAAATAATTGTCAGAGCGGTATTTGAGGTTCCGTTCCGGCGGTCGAACGCCTGGAGGGAGATCTCCAGCTTCCACTGACCGAAGGGCAGCGCCGTCAGCGTGTCGCCCAGCCAGTAGACGTTCGTCTTGCGGCCAGGCCGCGGCAGCGGCGTTTTCAGGCGCGCACCAAGAAAGGAAATCTGCGTAACTGTGCTGTCAAACATTGCACCATGGCTATCGAGCCGAAGCGTGAGCGTGTCGTCCTGAAGCTCCGCGGAAAGAAGCTGCGCGTCGTGCAGACCGCGTTCCCAGTACCATGCCGGCAGACCGGCCGCGGCGCTCATAACGGCTCGATCAGGCAGACGGCATGGGCCGCGATGCCCGAGCCGTCGCCGGTGAAGCCGAGGCGTTCTTCCGTGGTGGCCTTGACGCTGACGGCGGAGACGTCTGCGCCGAGGGCGGCGGCGATGCGGGCGCGCATCGCGTCGATATAAGGTGCGAGCTTGGGCCGCTGGGCGATGACGGTCGCGTCGAGGTTGCCAAGGCGCCAGCCGTGTTCCGTCAGCACGGCGGAGACGGCTTTCAGAAGCTCGATGCTGTCCGCACCGAGATAACGGACGTCGTTGTCAGGGAAGTGCTTTCCGATGTCGCCGAGGGCCGCCGCGCCGAGCAGCGCGTCCATCACCGCGTGGGTCAGGACGTCGGCGTCCGAGTGCCCGTCCAGTCCTTTTTCAAAGGGAATTTCGACGCCGCCGAGGATGAGCCTGCGCCCCTCCACAAGGCGGTGAACGTCGTAGCCATGTCCAATTCTCATCGCTTGTCCCTCCGCGCGACGATCGCCTCGGCCAGCTCGAGATCGAGCGGCGTGGTGATCTTGATGTTCTCCTCTGAACCCTCCGTGAGCTGGACGGACATGCCGAGGGCCTCGACAGCAGAGCAGTCGTCTGTCAGGGCGAGGCCGTGTTCCTCTGCGTTCTGGAGCGCACCGCGCAGCAGATCCGCGTCAAAGACCTGCGGCGTCTGCACGGCAAAGAGCGTTTCGCGCCGGGGCGTCGCGTCGACGGCGCCGGTCTCTGAGACTTTGATCGTATCCTTGACCGGGATGGCCGGGGCGGCCGCGCCGAACTTGGCGGCCTTTGCGACGGCCTTCGTGATGACCTCGGTCGGGACGAGCGGCCGTGCGCCGTCGTGGACGGCGACGAGCTGCGTGCCCTCGGAGACGGCGGCGAGCCCCTTCTGTACGGACTCCGTTCGGCTCGCGCCGCCGGAGACTACGATGCGGACCTTCTCATACGCCACGCAGACGCGGCTCATGCGCTCCATGACATCGGTGCGCGTGACGACGACGATCTCGTCGATCGCAGGATGGTTGTTGAACGCGGCGAGCGTCCGGCAGATGACCGGGAGCTTTGCGATGGGCGCGAAAATTTTATCGACGCCGCCCATGCGGATCGCGCTCCCGGCGGCGACGATGACCGCCGCCGTGTACGGATGCTCGAGCTTTTGCTTGACAGACTGCGCTTTTCGCAGCAGATCACTCAGTTTCATGGCGGCCTCCTCTCATAGGGCGTTCACGAGCTGCTTGTAGGTATTGCCGCGGACGGCGAAATTCTTGAACTGGTCGAACGCAGCACAGGCCGGGGAGAGCGTGACGATGTCGCCCGGCTGGGCGGCGCCTTTTGCCAGCCGGATCGCCTCGGCCAGATCGTGTGCCTCCAGAATTTCCGGCGTTCCGGCTTTATAGTCCGGCGCGGACTCGACGGCGGTGCGGATCTTCGCGGCGGTCGCGCCGCAGAGGACGAGCGTCTTCACGTGCGCGCAGACCTCTGGGCCGAGGACATCGAACGGGATGTGCTTGTCATAGCCGCCCGCGATCAGGATGACCTTCTGGTGGAACGAGTGCAGACCCGCGATGGTGCGCGAGGGGCTGGACGCGATAGAGTCGTTGTAGTATTTCGCGCCGTCCAGCTCGCGCACGAATTCGATCCGGTGCTCCACGCCGGGGAACGATTTTGCCACGGCGTCGATGTCCGCGTCTGTTGCAAGACCCTCGACAGCACAGGCCGCAGCCATATAGTTTTCAATGTTGTGGACGCCGGGGATGCGGATGTCGGCGGCTTTCATGATGGGCGTATCGTCGCGGCAGATCGTGTCACCGTTCAGCCACACGCCGCGCGACGGACGGCCAAGGCGGGAGAACTTCTCGACCGTGCCGGGCGCCGTGGCTGCAAAGCCGTCGGTGATGGCGTTGTCCATGTTGACGACGAGCTTGCCGGCTTTGCTCTGGTGCAGGTAGACGTTCTGCTTGGCGGCGATATATTCTGCCATGTCCTTGTGGACGTCGAGGTGGTTCGGCGCGAGGTTCGTCACAACGGCGACGTCCGCCGAGCGCGTCATGCCCATGAGCTGGAAGGAGCTGAGCTCGACGACAGCAATGTCGTCCGGCTCCATCTGCTCAGCCACGGGCAGGAGCGGCGTGCCGATGTTGCCGCCGAGCCAGACGCGGTAGCCAGCATGCTTCAGGATCTCTGCGATGAGCGTCGTGGTGGTTGTTTTGCCGTCGGAGCCGGTGACGGCGATGATCTTACAGGGGCAGACCTCGAAAAAGGCCTCCATCTCCGACGTGACGGATGCGCCGGATGCGCGCAGCTGCCGCAGGGCCGGGATCTCCGGGTGCATTCCGGGGGTGCGGAAGACAACGTCGGCGGTGATGCCGTCCAGATAGTCCGGGCCGACGTGGAGCTTTGCGCCGAGCTGTTCCAGCTCCAGCACCTCGGGGTCGAGCGCGTCGCGCGGCGTCTTGTCGCAGGCGAGCGTCTCGATGCCGCGCGCGAGGAGCATGCGGATCAGCGGGCGGTTGCTCACGCCGATGCCGAGCACGGCAACGCGCTTGCCGGTCAAAGTATCAAAATAGGCGTTTACAGATGCGTTCATGATCAAAGCCTCGATTCTTGAAGTCTTTCCCATTATAGCCGCTGGAAGAAAAAAATGCAATCCGGTTTGACAAATCCGCCGCTATCCGTTACAATATTTGCGCGACCGGGCCGGACAGTCGCGGGCGCAGCGCCGAAAGGCCGCGCGTGAGGAAAGTCCGGGCTCCACAGGGCAAGGATAACGGGTAACGCCCGCCCAGAG
>CAJMLC010000170.1 GCA_905214155.1 uncultured bacterium
CCGCAGCGGCGGCAAGCTCCGCATCGGCTTCGAAGGCGGCCAGATGCCTCTGGCGCGCCGCATCCCGAAGCGCGGCTTCAACAACATTTTCGCAAAGCCCCTGACCGCCATCAACGTTGCAGTCCTTAACCGGTTTGAGGACGGCGCCGTTGTCGACGCAGCGGCTCTGATCGAAAAGGGTATCCTGCATGATTGCGAGTATGGTCTGAAGGTTCTTGGCAACGGCAGCGTCACCAAGAAAGTTACCGTGAAGGCAGCCGCTTTCTCGGAGTCTGCTAAGGAAAAAATTGAAAAGGCAGGCGGAAAGGCCGAGGTGGTGTAAGTGTTTACTACACTGCGTAATGCCTGGAAGATCCCTGAACTGCGCAAAAAGATACTCTTTACACTCGTTGTGCTGCTGATCTACCGGCTGGGCAACTGCGTTCCCGTCCCGTACGTGAACGTCGCCGCCCTGACGACCTACTTCAGCACGCAGCTGTCCAACACGGTCCTCGGTCTTTACAATGCGATGTCCGGCTCGGCGTTCTCGCAGGCGACAGTGTTCGCCCTCGGTATCCAGCCGTATATCAACGCATCCATTATCATCGAGCTGCTCTGCATCGCCATCCCAGCCCTCGAGCGGCTGGCGAAGGACGGCGGCGAAGAAGGTAAGAAGAAGATCCAGAAGATCACCCGCTACACCACCATCGGCCTGGGCCTGCTCATGGGCTTTGCGTACTACGTGATGCTCAAGAACTACAGCCTCCTCGCCGAGACCGGCTTCATCTATGGCCTTGTCATCGTCCTGAGCTTCACCGCCGGCGCGTCCTTCCTGATGTGGATGGGCGAGCAGATCGATCAGTTCGGCATCGGCAACGGCATTTCGATGATCCTCTTTGCCGGCATCATCTCCCGTATCCCGACCCTCATCAGCAACATGGTCACCATGCTTGGCGATGGCACGCTGAAGTGGTACGGTGCGATCCTGATCGTTGTCGGCATGCTGGCGCTGATGGCCTTCATCGTGTTCATTACGAATTCCGAGCGCCGCATCCCCGTGCAGTACGCCAAGCGCGTTGTCGGCCGCAAGATGTACGGTGGTCAGTCGACCAACCTGCCCATCAAGGTCAACATGTCCGGCGTTCTGCCCATCATCTTCGCCCAGTCCATCGCCTCCCTGCCCGCCACGATCGTGGCCTTCACCGGCACGAGCGGCTCGTTCTGGACCTGGATGAACAAGTACGTCTTCGACACGAAGAGCGCCGTGTATATCGTTTGCTATTTCCTGCTGATCATCGCGTTCAGCTACTTCTACGCGACGGTGCAGTTCAACCCGATCGAAATCGCAAACAACCTGAAGAAGAACGGCGGCTTCATCCCCGGCTTCCGCCCGGGCAAGCCGACCTCCGATTTCATTCTGAAGGTCATCAACAAGATCACGCTCTTTGGCGCCTTGTATCTGGCAATCATTGCGATCCTGCCGATCATCGTCGGCATCATCATTGGCAACAGCTCGCTGGCCATCGGCGGCACGTCCGTCATCATCGTGGTCGGTGTTGCGCTCGACACCGTCAAGGCGCTCGAGGCGCAGATGCTGATGCGGCATTACAAAGGTTTCTTGGAGTAAGCAGGAGGATTTGCGATGAAGCTGATTCTTTTAGGTGCTCCCGGCGCTGGTAAGGGTACGCAGGCCGAGATCATCAGCAAAAAACTGAACATCCCGACCATCTCTACCGGCAACATTCTTCGCGAAGCGATCAAAAACGGTACAGCCACTGGCCTGAAGGCCAAGAGCTTCATGGACGCGGGCAAGCTGGTCCCCGACGATGTCATCATCGGCATCGTCTCGGACCGGGTGGCCGAGCCCGACTGCGCGAACGGTTTCATTCTGGACGGCGTGCCCCGCACGATCCCCCAGGCAGAAGCCCTCGAGGCGGCAGGCATCCATTTCGACTGTGTCGTTTCGATCGAGATCGCGGACTCCGTGATCGAGGCCCGCATGACCGGCCGCCGCGTGTGCGGCAGCTGTGGCGCGAGCTACCACGTCACGGCGCATCCCCCGAAGCAGGAAGGTGTCTGCGACCTGTGCGGCCAGGAGCTTGTCCTCCGCAAGGACGACGCGCCCGAGACTGTGAAGAACAGACTCAAGGTGTTCCACGCAGAGACCGAGCCGCTGAAGGATTTCTACGCGAAGCTCGGCGTTCTGAAGCTGGTCGAAGGCAATCAGCCGATCGAGAACGCCACGCGCGATATTCTCGCGGCGCTGGGGATGTAATTCTATGATTCCAGTCAAAAATGAGCACGAACTGGAGATCATGCGCACGGCCTGTAAAATTACCGCGGCAGCGCGTGCTTTGGCAGGCGAAATGGTAAGGCCGGGCGTCACGACCAAACAGATCGACAAGGCGGTACACGATTTCATCGTGTCAAAGGGCGCAAAACCGACGTTCCTCGGCTATGGAGGGTTCCCCGGAAGCGTCTGCATCTCCGTCAACGAAGTGGTCATCCACGGCATCCCGGGCAATCGGGTGCTGAAGGAGGGCGACATCGTCTCGGTGGATGTCGGCGCGGAATGGGGCGGCTTTACTGGTGACTGCGCCGCGACCTTCGCCTGTGGGAAAATCTCGCCCACAGCGCAGAAGCTCATTACGGTAACAGAACAGAGTTTTTACGAGGGCATCAAATTTGCACGTCAGGGCTGCCGGATCTCCGACATCGGCCATGCGGTGCAGACGTATGTGGAGAGCCACGGATTTGGCGTGGTCCGCGCGTTCGTCGGGCACGGCGTCGGCGAGGTGCTGCATGAAGAGCCGTCCATCCCGAATTATGGCGCCCCCGGAAGAGGCCCGCGCATGGTCAAAGGCATGACCCTGGCGATCGAACCCATGGTCACGGAGGGCACGTATGATGTACGTGTGCTGCACGACAAATGGACGACCGTGACAGCCGATGGCAAGCTCGCGGCCCACTATGAAAACACCATTCTCGTTACCGACGGCGAGCCGGAAATTCTCACCGTCACTTGAGGAGCAGCAGCGATGGATGTTGCACGATCTGACGTCGTCCGTTCCTGTGCCGGACGCGATAGCGGACAGCTCTTCTTCGTCGTAGAACTCGACGAGAGCTATGTCTATCTCGCGGACGGCAAGGGACGGCGGGTAGAAAAACCGAAGCGAAAGAAACGCAAGCATGTAGAACTGCTGCCCCGGCGTGATTCCCGTGTCGCTGACAAGATTCGCAGCGGCGACAAGGTACTCAACAGCGAATTACGAAGGGAACTGGCCATTTATGGCCAGAAAAACAGTCAAAACCAAGGGGGTTAATTGATCTTGGCAAAAGACGACGTAATCGAACTT
>CAJMLC010000171.1 GCA_905214155.1 uncultured bacterium
GCCTAAACTACGCCGATTCTCTCACATAAATGTTTTCTTACGGAACCACGCCTTTTGTCCGTTCTTTTTTGTGTCAAAGCGGTCTTTGCCCCCGCTTCTGTCCGCGGGCGCTCCCGGCCTCAGACCGAGAACAGCAGATCGTAATACGTCGGCACGGGCCAGAAATCCGCGGCGACGAGCGTCTCCATGTGGTCGATGATCTCGCGCACGCGCTGCATCCGGGCGAAGATCTCGTCGTGGCAGTAGTGCAGCTGCTGCTCGGCGGTGTAGCTTGCCGGCATGGTGTCGAGCGCGGTCTTCAGCTCCGCCGTCCGGTCGAGCAGCGTGGCGTTCAGCTGGCTGACCGACGCGGCCAGCGCCTTTTCCACGCGGCACGGGTCGCCCGGCAGGGCGGCCTGCTTCTGCACGATGGCCGTGCAGAGGTGGCTCGTGTAAGTCGTGGCGGCGGAGAGCAGCGTATGCTGCACGATGTCGATGAGCGTCGCCGCCTCGATGCGGACGACCTTGCAGTAATTTTCCATGTGGATCTCATGCCGTGCGAACATCTCCTCGCGCGTCAGGATGCCGTGCCGCGTCAGCAGGTCGATGTTCTTCTCCATCACGAACGCGGGCAGCGCATCGGCGGACGACACGAGGTTCGCGAGGCCACGGCGCTCCGCCTCCTCCACCCAGCTCTGGTCGTAGCCGTTGCCGTTGAAGATGATGCGCTGGTGCGCGCGCAGCGAATCCTGAATCAGCGTATGCAGCGCCGCGTCGAAATCCTCCGCGCCCTCGAGTTCGTCGGCAAACCGCCGCAGGCTCTCGGCCATCAGCGCGTTCAGCGCGATGTTCGGCCCGGAGATGGACTGGCTGGAACCAGGCATACGGAACTCGAATTTATTGCCGGTGAACGCGACGGGCGACGTGCGGTTGCGGTCGGTCGTGTCCTGCGGGATGGCCGGCAGCACATCGACGCCGATGCGCAGCTTGCCCTTCTTGCGGTCGGTATAGTCGGTCTCGTCGAGGATGGACTGGATGATGGCCTCCAGCTCGCTGCCAAGGAAGACAGAGATGATGGCCGGAGGGGCCTCCTGCGCGCCGAGGCGGTGGTCGTTGCCCGCAAAGGCAACGGTCGAACGCAGAAGCTCCTGATAGTTGTCGACGCCCTCGAGGAACGCCGTCAGGAACAGCAGGAACTGCGCCGATTGACTCGGCGTCTTGCCCGGCGCGAAGAGATTTTTGCCGGTGTCGGTGGCGAGCGACCAGTTGTTGTGCTTGCCGGAGCCGTTCACGCCCGCAAACGGCTTTTCATGCAGCAGGTAGACGAGATCGTGTCGGTCGGCGACCTTTTTCATGATCTCCATCGTCAGCTGGTTCTGGTCGCAGGCGGTGTTGACGTCGGAATAGATCGGGGCCATCTCGTGCTGCGCCGGGGCGACCTCGTTGTGCTTCGTCTTGGACAGCACGCCGAGCTTCCACAGCTCCTCGTCGAGGTCGCGCATAAAGTCCGCGACGCGCGGGCGGATCGAGCCGTAATAGTGGTCGTCCAGCTCCTGTCCCTTCGGCGGCTTCGCGCCGAAGAGCGTCCGGCCGCACAGCCGCAGGTCCTCGCGCTTGAGGTACATCTGCTTGTCGACCAGGAAATATTCCTGCTCCGGGCCGACCTGCGGCGTGACCTTCTTCGTCTCCGTGTCGCCGAACAGGCGCAGGATGCGCACGGCCTGCCGGCTGACGGCGCTGATGGAGCGGAGCAGCGGCGTCTTTTTGTCGAGCGCCTCGCCGGAATAGGAACAGAAGACCGTCGGGATATAGAGGCTGTCGTCCTTGATGAAGGCGTAGGCTGTGGGGTCCCACGCGGTGTAGCCGCGCGCCTCAAACGTCGCGCGCAGGCCGCCCGACGGGAAGCTCGACGCATCCGACTCGCCGCTCACCAGCTCCTTGCCGGAAAACTCCATGCAGATCTTCCCGCCGCCGACGGGCGAGATGAAGCTGTCGTGCTTCTCGGCGGTGAAGCCGGTCATCGGCTGGAACCAGTGCGTAAAGTGTGTCGCGCCGTGCTCCAGCGCCCAGACCTTCATGCCGTCGGCGATGGCCCCGGCAACGTCCAGCGTCAGCGGCCTGCCGTCGCGCAGACAGGCGCGCCACGCGTTCATCGCCGCCTCGTCCACATACTGGCCCATGGCCTCCTCGTTGAATACATAGCTGCCGAATAAGTTGGGGATCTGATCCGCATCCCGGTGCATAGTCCATTCACCTACCCTCAAAATTTGGTGTTATTATATTGCTTTTACGTACTGATAGCAAGAAGAAATGCAGGATGCCGAAATTTTTCGTCATCTCGCAATTTTCCCGGTTCCATTTTGCCGCCGTTTCTGGTAAAGTGGTGGTGCAAAACCAAGGAGGTACTGCTTATGAAATGGATGATCGCGTCCGACCTGCACGGTTCGGCGTATTACTGCAAGCTCTTATTACAGCGCTGGGAGGAGGAACAGGCCGATACGCTCCTCTTCCTCGGGGACATCCTCTACCATGGCCCGCGCAATGATCTGCCGCGCGATTACGCGCCGAAGGAGGTCATCGCCATGCTGAACCCGCTCGCGGACAAGCTCCTCTGCGTCCGCGGCAACTGCGACTGCGAGGTCGACCAGATGGTGCTCCAATTCCCGATCCTCGCGGACTATGCCGTGCTGGCCGAGGGCGGGCGGCGCATCTATCTGACGCACGGCCACGTCATCAACAAAGACCATCCCCTGCCCTTCGCCGAGGGGGACATCCTGCTCCACGGCCACACGCACGTGCCGGTCTGCGAGGACTGCGGCACATTCCGCTATCTGAACCCCGGCTCGGTGTCGATCCCGAAAAACGGCTCGTGCCACAGCTATATGACGCTTGAGAACGGCCGGTTCACCTGGAAGGACGTCGAGACCGGCGCCTCCTGGCAGACCTGGAGCCTCTGATATACCCCACGCCCGTCCCCGCCGCAGCGGGCAAAGCCTCCCTCGTGTAAAGGGAGGTGTCAAAAATCGAAGATTTTTGACGGAGGGATTGTCGGGCGGGCAATGCCCGCCCCTACATATTCTATCGCACTTCGCTTCGAAACGCAGGGGCGACCATTGGTCGCCCTTTCGAAACGTATCCGCAAAATGCCTCCTGCCCGCCATCATCAAGATAGCGTGCGGCGCGTAGTCAGACTACGTGAGGTGACCAGGGGCGGGCAGATAAGGGGCGGACGACTCTGTCCGCCCGTATCCTTGCGCCCCCATTCTTTTCTTTCTCTTCTTTGAGAAAGAAAAGAATCGCCGCGGCGTCAGAAGAAGCCAGCTCCATTCCGTTTCCGCCGGGGCGGCGAAAA
>CAJMLC010000172.1 GCA_905214155.1 uncultured bacterium
GGGAAGATCTCCACGTCGCGGTTGTAGTTGACGGTCGTCTCGCCGTAGGCCTCGAGGTGGAACGGGTCGATCATATTGACATCGGCGAGGTCTGCGGTCGCGGCCTCGTAGGCGAGGTTGACCGGGTGTTTGAGCGGGAGGCTCCACACCGGGAACGTCTCATACTTGGCATAGCCCGCCTGCACGCCGCGCTTGTGTTCGTGATAGAGCTGGCTGAGGCAGGTGGCCATCTTGCCGGAGCCGGGGCCGGGCGCCGTCACGACGACGACGGGCCGCGTCGTCTGGATGTAGTCGTTTTTGCCGAAGCCGTCGTCCGAGACGATCAGGCCGACGTTCGAGGGATAGTCCTCGATGGGATAGTGCTTGTAGACCTTCACGCCGAGATCCTCCAGCTTATGCTGGAAGAGGTCTGCCGCGTGCTGCCCGGCGTACTGCGTGATGACGACGGAGCCGACGTAGAGGCCGATGTTCCGGAACGCGTCGATCAGGCGCATGACGTCCATGTCATACGTGATGCCGAGATCGCCGCGGCGCTTGTTCTGCTCGATGTGGCCCGCGCAGATCGCGATGACGATCTCCGCCTGATCCTTCAGCTGGAGCAGCATTTTCATCTTCCCGTCCGGCTCAAAGCCCGGCAGGACGCGCGAGGCGTGGTAGTCGTCAAAGAGCTTGCCGCCGAATTCGAGATAGAGCTTGCCGCCGAAGCGGTCGACCCGCTCGAGAATTTTTTTCGATTGAAGCTGTAAATAAGTTTCGTTGTCAAATCCGATTTTTGTCATGTTCTTCCCATCCTGTTGCACAAAACTTTCTCATATTATATGATAGAGCGAAACGGGAAGAATTGCAACGGGCAAGCGCGGAAAAAATAGAACAAAGATGCACGCCCATTTTTGACGGAAATCGACAAGACGGCCCCGGCTTGACTTTGCAGAGGAAAAACAGTATAATCATACCAATATAATGGGTGTTTAGGCCCATATTCAGCACGAAATGTAGGGAACACGAATGAAAAAACAGCAGGCTTACGGAAATGAATCCATCACGTCCCTTAAAGGGGCCGACCGGGTACGCAAGCGCCCGGCGGTCATATTCGGCTCGGACGGCCTGGAGGGCTGCGAGCACGCGGTGTTTGAGATCCTCTCCAACGCCATCGACGAGGCGCGCGAGGGCAACGGTGACACGATCATCGTGACGCAGTTCCTTGACGACTCGCTCGAGGTTGAGGATTTTGGCCGCGGCTGCCCCGTGGACTGGAACGAGAAGGAACAGAAATACAACTGGGAGCTCGTCTTCTGCGAGCTCTATGCCGGCGGAAAATATGACAACAACGCGGGCGGCGACTATGAATACTCGCTTGGCCTGAACGGTCTCGGCGCGTGCGCCACGCAGTACGCCTCGGAGTATTTCGACGCGACCATCCGCCGCGACGGCTTCAAGTATACGCTCCACTTTGAAAAGGGCGAGATCGTCGGCAAGCTGAACAAGGAGCCCGCCGACCGGAAGAAGACCGGGTCGACCTTCCGCTGGAAGCCCGATCTCGACGTCTTCACCGACGTCCATATCCCGCACGAATACTTTGAGGACACGCTCAAACGGCAGGCCGTCGTCAACGCGGGCGTCAGCTTCCGCTATCGCCGGGAGACCGAAAAGGGCAAATTCACCGAGACGGAATACCGGTATGAACACGGCATTCTGGACTATGTGACGGAGCTGGCCGGCGAGACGCCGCTGACGGCCCCGCAGTTCTGGGAGGCCGAGCGCCGCGGCCGCGACCGCGAGGACAAGCCGGAATATAAGGTGAAGATCTCGGCCTCGTTCTGCTTCTCCAATCAGGTGAACCGCATCGAATATTACCACAATTCCTCGTGGCTCGAATACGGCGGCGCGCCGGAAAAGGCCGTCCGCAACGCCTTCGTCTACGCGATCGACGCCTATCTCAAAGCGCAGAACAAGTATACGAAGTCCGAGTCCAAGATCACGTTCCAGGACGTGCAGGACTGCCTGATCCTGGTGACGAACTGCTTCTCCACGCAGACGTCCTATGAGAACCAGACGAAAAAGGCCATCACGAATAAATTCGTGCAGGAGGCCATGACGGAGTTTTTCCGCAGCCGCCTCCACGTCTACTTCATTGAAAACAAGGCCGAAGCCGACAAGATCGCCGATCAGGTGCTCATCAACAAGCGCAGCCGCGAGACCGCGGAAAAGGCCCGTCTGAACATCAAGAAAAAGCTGACCGGCTCCGTCGATATTGCCAACCGCGTCCAGAAATTTGTCGACTGCCGGACGAAGGACGTCTCGCGCCGCGAAATTTATATCGTCGAGGGCGACAGCGCACTCGGCTCTGTCAAGCTCTCGCGCGACGCGGAATTTCAAGGCATCATGCCCGTGCGCGGCAAGATCTTAAACTGCCTCAAGGCGGACTATGACCGCATCTTCAAGTCCGAGATCATCACCGACCTCATCCGCGTCCTCGGCTGCGGCGTCGAGGTGCAGACGAAGAAGGCCAAGGACCTCAGCGCGTTCGACCTTCAGAACCTCCGTTGGAACAAGGTCGTGATCTGCACCGATGCTGATGTCGACGGCTACCAGATCCGCACGCTGATCCTGACGATGATCTATCGGCTGTGCCCGACGCTTATCGAGCAGGGCTATGTCTATATCGCGGAATCGCCGCTCTATGAGATCGGCTGCAAGGATAAGACATGGTTTGCCTATACCGAGAGCGAAAAGGCGGAAATTCTGAAATCGCTCGAGGGCAAGAAGGTCACGATCAACCGCTCCAAGGGCCTCGGCGAGAACGACCCGGAGATGATGTGGATGACGACGATGAATCCCGCCACAAGGCGGCTCATCAAGGTCATGCCCGAGGACGTCGCGCTGACGCAGCAGATGTTCGATATGCTCCTCGGCGATAATCTCCAGGGACGGAAAGACCATATCGCCGAGAATGGATATAAATATCTCGACCAATTAGATGTATCGTAGGTTTTGAAGGATAAAACATCATGCCAAAAAAGAAGAACAACGAAGAATCTCATCATAAAAACGACCCGAATGTGATGGGCCTGCGCGCCGAGGTGCAGGAGCAGCCGATCTGCCGCACGCTCGAGGAAAACTACATGCCCTACGCGATGTCGGTCATCGTGTCGCGCGCGATCCCGGAGATCGACGGGTTCAAGCCCTCGCACCGGAAGCTGCTCTACACGATGTACCAGATGGGTCTGCTGACCAAGCCGCGCACGAAGTCGGCCAACATCGTCGGCCAGACGATGAAGCTGAACCCGCACGGCGACGCCGCCATCT
>CAJMLC010000173.1 GCA_905214155.1 uncultured bacterium
TGGCTGCGCGACCAGCACAACCCCAAGAAGTTCACGCCCGCCGTCATCGAGTTCGTCGACATTGCAGGCCTTGTCAAGGGCGCGTCGAAGGGCGAGGGGCTCGGCAACAAGTTCCTCGCGAACATCCGCGGCTGCGACGCGATCGTTCACGTCGTCCGCTGCTTTGAAGACCCGAACGTCACGCATGTCGAGGGCTCGACCGATCCGCTGCGCGACATCGAGATCATCAACACGGAGCTGATCATGGCCGACCTTGAGATGATCGAGCGGCGCATCGACAAGGCCAGCAAGGCGGCCAAGGGCGGCGACAAGCGGTTCAACCACGAAGTCGAGCTGTTCACCGCGCTGCGCGACTATATGAACGAGGGCAACCTCGCCCGGACGTTCGAGTGCAGCGACGACGACGCAGCCCTGATCGCGACGAGCGACCTGCTGACGCTCCGCAAGACGATCTACGCCGCAAATCTCGGCGAGAACGAGGTCAACGATCCGGAATCGAGCAAGCATTTCATGGCCGTCAAGCAGCTGGCCGAAGGCGAGGGCAGCCAGGTGCTCCCGATCTGCGCGAAGCTCGAGGCGGACATTGCCGAGCTGGACGATCCGGACGAAAAGGCCATGTTCATGGAGGAGCTGGGGCTCTCCGAATCGGGCCTTGACCGGCTGATCCAGTGCAGCTATTCCCTACTCGGCCTAATCTCGTTCCTGACCGCGGGCAGCGACGAGTGCCGCGCGTGGACGATCAAAAACGGCACGAAGGCCCCGCAGGCCGCGGGCAAGATCCACTCCGATTTCGAGCGCGGCTTCATCCGCGCGGAGGTCATCGCGTTTGAAGACCTCAAAGCCTGCGGCACGCTGGCGAACGCCAAGGCCAAGGGTCTGCTCCGCAGCGAGGGCAAGGAGTATGTCATGCACGACGGCGACGTCGTCAACTTCCTGTTCAACGTTTAAGCAAAATCAAAATGCCGCTCCCTCGACGAGGGGCGGCATTTTTTATGGGTAGGCACTGCCCTTCCCTGTCAGGTTTCTTCTGAACGGCAGGGCAGATAGTCCAGAAAGCGGCGGACGGCGAGCGGCACGCGGTCAAAGCTGCGCACAGCGAAGCCGATGCGGCGGGTAGCCGGGACGTCCAGCGGGCGGATGGCGAGGCGATATGGGATACGGCGCAGGATCAGCTCCGGCAGGATGGAGAGGCCGAGGCCGCTCTCGACCATCGACATCACGGCATAATCGTCCCACGTGGTGAAGCGGACGCACGGCGTCAGGCCCGCGCGCTCGAACAGGGCCGCGATCTCGGCCTTAGCCCCCTTCTCCAGCAGCAGAAACGACTCTTCACAGAGGGCCGCGAGCGGCACGCGCTCCTGCACGCTGAGCGGATGGCTCTCCGGCCGGATGGCGAGCAGACGATCCTCTTCCAGGAACATCGTCTCCAACGCGCCGCGCGCCGGAAGGCGGAGAAAGCCGCTGTCGACACGGCCTTCCGATTCACGTCTCGATCTCGGTGTAATCGCCGAGCAGCAGCTCATAATCGATGTTCGGATGATCGGCCTAAAACGCGCAGATGATGCGCGGGAGCCAGTGCGTCGCGACACTTGAAAACGTGCCGATGCGGATGAGACCACCGCACAGATCGGTCGATTCGTCCACTTTTGCACAGAAGCTCTCATATTGCGCGCAAAGCTCCCGCGCCTGCGGCAGCAGCGCCATTCCCTCGCTCGTCAGATGGACGCCGGCGCGGCTCCGTTCGAGCAGCGACAGACCGCATTCGGTCTCGAGGTCGCGGATCATGCGGCTGATGCCGGACTGTGAATAGTGCAGCAGCTCGGCAGCGCGTGTGAAGCTCCCGGTCTCGACGGTGCGGACAAAGGCCAGATATTTGAGCAGGTTGCTGTCCATGATGGCCCCTTTCATGAGGAAAGCAGATGAAAATGGTGAAAACGCTGTTTCTCTGCGCGCGGCACCAGAGCGCGTTTTATCTGTTCGTGACGGCAGGAGACAAGCCGTTCCGTTCGTCGGCGTTCTCCGCCGCGCCGGACACGGCGCGCGTCTCGTTCGCGCCGGCGGAGAAGATGCGGGAGTTGCTCGGCACAAAGATCGGCGCGGCGACGGTGTTCCGCGGGCTGCTGGAGAGCGCGAAAGATGTGCGCTTCGTGCTCGACCGCGACGTATTGCGCGAGGAATTTTACGGATGCCGCGACGGCACGACGACCGGTTATCTCAAGCTCCGGACGGCGGACGTTGTGGAGCAGCTGCTCCCCTATCTGGGCCATCCGGCCACGATCATCGACCTGTGAAGTCAAAACCGCGCCCCCGGATGTGTTCCTGAGGCGCGGTTTTAGTCTCATTGCGGTTATTTCCCAAGCAATTCGATGCCGCGGATGACGCGGTCGATTGATTCCTGCTTGCCGAGCAGCGCGCAGATCTCGGTCGCGCCGCCGGGCGTCGACGCCTTGCCGGAGACGGCCACGCGCAGCGGCCAGAGGATGATGGAATTCTTGACCTCCAGCCTGGCGGCCAGCGCGACGAGCGCCTCGTAGAGCGACTCATTCGTCCAGTCGTTCAGAACCTCGAGCACCGGCAGGATGGCTTGCAGGCTCGTGAGGGAATTTTCAAGCGTCGTCTTGGACTTCTTGTGGACGTAGAGCGCCGGGTCGTAGTCCGGGAGCATATCCAGGAAGTCAACGCGCTCCGGCAGGTCGGACAGGATCTCGCAGCGCGGCTGCACCAGGGCCGCGACGGCCTTGAGGTCGATCTGCGGGGCGGAGATGGCAGATTTCAGAATCGGCTCTGCCTTGGCGTAGAACGCCTCAGGGCTGAGCTTTTTCATGTATTCAGCGTTCATCCAGCGGAGCTTGTTGATGTCGAAGACCGCCGGAGATTTTGAGATGCCGGAGATATCGAACACCTCGGCCAGCTCCTGCAGCGTGAAAAATTCCCGCTCAGCCAGCTCGCCCTTCGGGCTCCAGCCCAGAAGCGCGACATAGTTCAGCACGGCCTCGGTCAGGTAGCCGTCGCGGATAAGATCCTCATAGCTCGGGTCGCCGTTGCGCTTGGACATCTTATGCTGCGCGTCGCGCATGACCGGCGGGCAGTGGACATACGTCGGGACCTCCCAGCCGAAGGCTTCGTAGAGCAGGTTATACTTCGGCGCGGAGGAGAGATATTCACTGCCGCGGACGACGTGCGTGATGCCCATCAGGTGGTCGTCGACGACGTTGGCGAAGTTGTAGGTGGGCAGGCCGTCCCGCTTGATGAGGACCTGGTCGTCCAGGGTGTTGTTCTCCACGGTGATATC
>CAJMLC010000174.1 GCA_905214155.1 uncultured bacterium
GCCTCCGCCCGCTTATCCAGCCTCACTGCCCCCGTCGAAACCAGTGCAGCCCCATGAGGAGCGGCGGAAGATCCGCCGCGCTGGAAAAACAAAATCAACTGACCGAAAGGACCGTCAGGTCCTTGCTGCTTTGATCATCCACTTCATCGGCAAGAGCTTTGCGACGAAGCGATAGAATTTGTAAAAGCCCTTCGGCGTATAGAACGTCCGTCCGCGCTTTGCCGCGCGGAGCGCCCCGGCGACGACCTGCTCCGGGTCGCAGTAGGGCAGCGTCTGGAACGTCTTGGACTTGCCGGTGATCCCGGCGACGTCGAGGAACTCCGTCTGCATCGGCCCCGGGCAGACCGCCGTGACCGAAATGCCGCGCGGCTTCAGCTCGTCGGCCAGACCGCCGGTGAACGCCGAGACATAGGCCTTGCTCGCCGAATAGACCGTCATGCGCGGATTCGGGCAGAACGACGCGATGGACGAGACATTGATGATGTGCCCGCCGGAGACCATGTACGGCAGCACCGTGTTGGTCATCAGCGTCAGCGCCCGGATGTTGAGGTCGCACATGCGCGCCTGCGTCTCGTTTGGTACCTCGCCGAGGTTGCCGAGCGTGCCGCAGCCCGCGTTGTTGACCAGCAGCCCGACCTTGGGCCGCTTTTCCGCCAGATAGTCGGCGAAATATTTGAAGCTCTTCGCGTCGCAGAGGTCGAGGCCGAGGCAGATGACCTGCTTGCCCTCGATTGTCTGCGCCAGATCCTCCAGCTTGCCGACGCGCCGCGCGATGAGCCACAGCGTGTCGATCTCTGGGAACTGCTCTGCGATCTGCCGCGCAAACTGCGCGCCCAATCCGGCGGATGCGCCGGTTACAATCGCGATCATCAGAAGCGGCCGTAGGGGTCCGCGAGCTTTTCAGGCTCCGGATACGTCTCGCCCTGCGTGTCGACGCGGATGGAAGCGATCTTCTGCTCGGCGACGGGACGATCGGCCGGGCCGGTCTTGGTGTTCGCGATCGCGTCGACCACATCCATACCCTCCGTCACCTTGCCGAACGCGGCATACTGCCCGTCGAGGTGCTTGGCGTCCTCATGCATGATGAAGAACTGGCTGCCCGCCGAGTTCGGCGAGCTGGAGCGCGCCATGGAGAGCACACCGCGCTTGTGCTTGAGGTCGTTCTTCACGCCGTTGAACAGGAATTCGCCCTTGATGCAGTAGCCGGGGCCGCCCATGCCGGTGCCGTCCGGGCAGCCGCCCTGGATCATGAAGCCGGGGATCACGCGATGGAAGATCAGCCCGTCGTAGAAGCCCTTGTTGGCGAGGGAGATGAAGTTATAGACGCTCTGCGGGGCCTTTTCGGGGTACAGCTCGGCGACGATCTTCTTGCCGTTCGCCATCGTGAGTGTCATGATGGGATTTGCCATGGGTGGTTTACCGTCCTTTCATTGCCCGGTCGATCTGCCGCTTGGCATCCTTTTTGGCCGCGTCGTCGCGCTTGTCATAGAGCTTTTTGCCCTTGGCCAGCGCGATCTCCACCTTGACCAGCGAACCGCGGAAATAGACCGACAGGGGAACCAGCGCGTAGCCGTCCTGCCGTACCTTGCCAAACAGGCGCATGATCTCGCGCTTGTGCATCAGCAGGCGGCGGGGCCGCAGCGGGTCCTTGTTAAAAATATTGCCCTGCTCATAGGGCGCGATGTGCATTTGCCGGATGTAGAGCTGCCCGTCCTTGATCTGGCACCAGGCTTCTTTTAAGCTCAGCGTGCCGAGGCGGATGGACTTCACTTCGGTGCCGGACAGCTCGATCCCGGCTTCAAATTTTTCCTCGATGAAATATTCGTGGTATGCCTTCTGGTTTTTCGCCACGATCTTGACGCCGCTTCCTGCCATCTGCGCACCTTCTTTGCCAGTTCAGTATATTTTATTATAGCATAGCTGTCAAGTGGAATAAACGGCGGAATTTGACGGAAAGACTACAAGATGTGGGGTCTTGTCAAATCCCTTGCTTTTTGTTATAATAAAACAAACGTTTGAAGAAAAGGAGGCGGCAATATGCCTGCGCGCAACCTGCCCATTCAGGTGCTGTCCTGCTGCGATACCTGCGGCAATCTGCAGCCGCTGCGCTTTCGCTTTGAAGACCGCGAACACAGCGTCCATACCGTCTCCGTCACCGAGATCGTCGACGGGCGTAAGGTCGAATACGTCGGGCTGGAGGCGTTCGTCTTCCTCTGCAAGGCCCGCCTGGATGGCCAGGAAAAGCTCTACGAGCTGCGCTATACCGTCGCCACACACCGCTGGACGCTCGCGAAGGAGGTCTACTGATGGCCGGCCGCGTGATCTTCCACATCGACGTCAACAGCGCCTTTTTGTCGTGGACGGCAGCCTATCGCTGCCTTGTGCTCGGCGAGAAGACCGATTTGCGCGAGATCCCATCCGTCATCGCCGGGCATCAAAACATCCGCACCAGCATCGTTCTCGCCAAGAGCATCCCGGCGAAAAAACGAGGCATCAAGACTGGCGAGCCGCTCGGCATGGCGCGCGACAAATGCCCCGATCTCGTCGTAGCCGAGCCGGATTACGATCTCTATGTCGCCGCCTCGCAGAAGCTGATCGCCCTCCTGCGCGAGGTTTCGCCTGTGGTCGAGCAGTATTCCATCGACGAGGCGTGGGTCGACATGACCGGCACCGAGCGGCTCTACGGCCCGCCCGTCCTCGCCGCGAACTGGCTCAAGGACCGCATCCGCCGCGAGCTGGGCTTCACGGTCAACATCGGCATCTCCTGCAACAAGCTGCTGGCCAAGATAGCCGGCGACTTTGAAAAGCCCGATAAGGTCCATACGCTCTTCCCAAACGAGCTGGAGGCGAAGCTCTGGCCGCTGCCCACGCAGGAGCTTTTCATGCTCGGCGCGGCCACCGCGCGCAAGCTCCGCCGCTTCGGCATCGATACGATCGGCGCGCTCGCCAACGCGGACCCCGTCTTCCTGACGAAGGCCCTCGGCAAACAGGGCCAGATGCTCTGGCAGTATGCCAATGGCCGCGGCGACGCATTTTTGCAGGCGCAGCCCGCCGCGAACAAGGGCTACGGCAACGCCGTCACCACGTCCCGCGACGTGACTGACCGCGCCTACGCCTGCCAGGTGCTGCTCTCGCTCTGCGAGACGGTCGGTATGCGTCTCCGCCGCGACGGACAGGCCGGCAGCTGCATCACCATCCAGCTCCGCACCAGCGACTTTGAGACGTGGTCACACCAGACCCGCCTCGCCTCGGCCACGAACGTCACCGGCGAGCT
>CAJMLC010000175.1 GCA_905214155.1 uncultured bacterium
GGAATGGCCCAGGCCAGCTTCTCTTGCCCTTCGGGCAATTCACCTTCAGAGTGAAAGGGGAAAAAAGCCCCTTTCGCGTTCAATCAAGCAGTTTTCTGAACTTTTTCAAGTTCAGAAAACTGGACGGTCAGCGGGGCGAAAAGACTTTTTCGACACGCTGAGGCCCCCTCTTATAGAGGGGGCCCCTGTGCGGCAAACGTCAGGCTTTGGGGACGTCGCGGATGGAGAGGGAGATGCGCTTGCGCTTTTCGTCGACCTCGAGGACGACGACCTTGACTACGTCGCCGACGGCGAGCACCTCGGACGGGTGCTTGATATAGCGGTCACAGACGCGGGAGATGTGGACCAGGCCGTCCTGATGGACGCCGATGTCGACAAAGACGCCGAAATCGATGACGTTGCGAACCGTTCCGGTGAGCACCATGCCGGGCTTCAGATCTTTGAGCTCCAGCACGTCAGTGCGGAGGATCGGCGCGGGCAGTTCGTCGCGCGGATCGCGGCCGGGCTTGACCAGCTCCTTTGCAATATCCTGCAGCGTCGGGACGCCGACGCCGCATTCCGCCGCGGCTTTTTCCGCGCCATAGCGTTTCAGCGCGTCGGGCAGGGGGTACATCGCATCCGTTCCGGCGTCCTTTGCCTGATAGCCAAGGAGCTGAAGCAGCGTTTCGGCGGCGGCATAGCTCTCCGGGTGGACGCCGGTATGATCGAGGATCTGCTTGCTCTCAGGCACGCGGAGGAAGCCCGCGCACTGCTGGAATGCCTTGGGGCCGAGCTTCGGCACCTTTTTCAGCTGGCTGCGGGCGGTGAACGCGCCGTGCTCCTCGCGGTAGGCGACGATGTTCTTTGCCGTCGTGGCGTTCAGGCCGGAGACCTGCTGCAAAAGCGGCGCGGAGGCCGTATTGAGGTCGACGCCGACGGCGTTCACGCAGTCTTCGACGACGGCGTCCAGCGCAGCGGAGAGCTCCTTTTCCGGCATGTCGTGCTGATACTGGCCGACGCCGATGGCCTTTGGGTCGATCTTGACGAGCTCCGCCAGCGGATCCTGCAGGCGGCGCGCGATGGAGACGGCGGAGCGGAGATTGACGTCGTACTGCGGGAATTCCTCGGCGGCGAGCTTTGACGCGGAATAGACCGAGGCTCCGGCCTCGTTGACGATCATATAGGACACGCCGCCCACTTCGCGGATCAGCTCGACGGCCATTGCCTCGGTCTCGCGGCTGGCCGTACCGTTGCCGATGGCGAGGTGCGCCACGTGGTGTTTGCGGATGAGCGCGGCGAGCTTGGCAATTGCCTCGCGCTTTTGACGCTCGCCGAACGTCGGATAGACGACCGTGGTGTCCAGCACTTTGCCGGTCGCATCCACGACGGCGACCTTGCAGCCGTGGCTGTAGCCGGGGTCGAGTCCCATGGTGACGAAGCCCTTGACAGGCGGCTGCATGAGCAGCGGCTTGAGGTTGAGGGCGAACATTTTAATGGCTCCTTCGCTGGCGCGGTCGGTCAGCGCAGCGCGCATCTCGCGCTCGAGCGAGGGATCAATGAGGCGGTCGTAGGCGTCCTCAGCGGCGGCCTTGACGAACTCCATCGCGGCAGAGCCGGGCTTCACCACCGTGCGGCGCAGCAGCGGCAGCGCGAGATCGCGGTCGAGCAGGACGGTGGCCTTGAGCTTTTCCTCCTTTTCGCCGCGGTTGATGGCGAGGATCTGATGGCCCTGCAGCTTCGCGATGGGCTGCGAGAAGTCATAGTACAGGCGGTAGACGCTGTCCTCTTCTGTCGCGGCGAGGGAGCGGAGCGTGCCGCGTTTTTCCATCAGCTCGCGCAGGCTTTTGCGGATGGCCGCATCGTCGCTGATCCACTCGGCGATGATGTCGTTCGCGCCCTGCAGCGCGTCGGCGATGGTCTCGACGCCCTTTTCTGCGTCGAGATAGTCCTGTGCGAGAACGTCCGGCGCGGGCATGCCGCGCGTCTGCGCGAAGATCGCCTCGGCCAGCGGCTCGAGCCCCTTTTCGCGGGCGACGGTCGCGCGGGTGCGGCGCTTTTGCTTGTAGGGCCGGTAGAGGTCTTCGACCTCGGCGAGCGTCGCGGCCTCGTCGATCGCGGCGGACAGCTCGTCCGTCAGCTTGCCCTGCGACTCGATCGAGGACTTGACTTCGTCACGCCGGGCTTGCAGATTTTTGAGGTATTGCAGGCGCGTCTCGAGTGCGCGCAGCGTTGTGTCGTCCATCGCGCCATGCGCTTCTTTGCGGTAGCGCGCGATAAAGGGAATGGTGTTGCCCTCGTCCAGCAGGGCGATGACATTCTGAATATAGGCCTCCGGCTGATTCAGCTCGGCGGAGAGAATTTGCGGAATGGTTTTCATGGTGTGCTCCTTTTGGTTGAAACTTACGGCATACTGTGTTATCATAGCAGAAAAGCATTGGGAGGCGCAAGATGAAATTTCGGGCCGTGTTTCTGGACATCGACGATACGCTCTTTGATTTCCGCAAAAGCTCGTTTGAGGCGCTGGTGACAGCGTTCGCGGAGCTCGGCGTGCCGTTCACCGAGGCGGATATGCCCCATTATGAGGTCTATAACGACCGGATGTGGCAGATGTTCGAGCGCGGCGAAATTGAAAAGGAGCACATCTATGAGGAGCGTTTCCGCCTCTATTTTGCCGAGCGCGGCATCGAGGCCGACACGGCGGCGTTCAACCGGAAGTATCTCTACGAGCTGGCCGAGGGCGTGAATTTCATGCCGCACTGCGCCGAGCTGCTGCGGGCGCTGCACGGGCGCGTGAAGGTCTTCATCCTGACGAACGGCGATACCTATGCGCAGGAGCGGCGGATCGAAAAGTCCGGCTTCGCGCCGTATTTCGACGGCGTGTTCATCTCGGAGCAGCTCGGCTGCAAGAAACCGGAAAAGGCGTTTTATGACAAGGTGTTTGCGCTCGTCGGCGAGGAATACCGGGGCTGCACGCTGATGGTGGGCGACAGCCTGTCGTCCGACATGCAGGGCGGGCGCAACGCGGGCATCCCGACGTGCTTCTACGGGAAGCGCGAGCGGGCGGATGCACGGTGTGACTATGTGATCGAGGATCTGCTGGAGCTGCCGCCGCTGCTTGGGATCTGAGTTTTTTGAATGCAGGGGTTGACAAACGCCGCGCGAGAGGGTATAATACCCCTGTTATTTGGGCCTGTAGCTCAGCTGGGAGAGCGTTCGGTTCGCATCCGAGAGGTCGAGAGT
>CAJMLC010000176.1 GCA_905214155.1 uncultured bacterium
GGCGACCTGCTGATTACGAATCAGCTGCTCTACCGACTGAGCCACACTAGCATCTCGATTTAGCTTGCATATCATACCACATCATTCCCATTCTGTCAATCCTTTTTTGCAAATACACCGCACGGCAGGAATGAATTTGAAATTGGGTCATTTTTTTCTTGTGTTCCGCGGGATTTAATGTTATAATGAACAAAAGTTTTGGTTTTTTATGGAACAAAAAACCAGGACCGAGAGGAGAAAGAAACAACGAGGAGAAGGAGGATGCTATGCAGGCAATTATCAACTTTTTTACCGGGACGCTGAACACGGTCGCTTGGCTCTATATCTTTTTGCCATGTACGATCCTGGGAGGTCTGTATCTGACCATCCGCAACCGCGGTATTCAGTTCACCAAATTTGGCTACACGATGAAAAACACGCTGGGCAAGATGTTCCAGAAGCAGGAGGCCGGCTCAGGCGCAGTCACGCCGGTGCAGGCGGTGACGACGGCCCTTGCTGCTACGGTTGGTACCGGCAACATTGTGGGTACCTCACAGGCTATTGCATTGGGTGGCTATGGCGCGGTGTTCTGGCTGTGGCTGGCGGCGCTGCTCGGCATGATGATCAAATATTCCGAAGTCGTGCTGTCCATCCGCTTCCGTGAGCGCGATGCGAAGGGCGACTGGGTCGGCGGCCCGATGTACTATGTGAAAAATGGCCTCGGCAAGGGCTGGCAGTGGGTCGGCATTCTGTTCGCAGTCTTCGCGGCGATCGCCTGCTTCGGCATCGGCAACATGTCGCAGGTCAACTCCATCGTCGGCTCGCTCAACAACGCGATCGACGCCTTTATCCCCGCGGCGGAGGGCGAGCGGAACCTGCTGAATCTCATCTTCGGAATTGCGATCGCGGCGCTCGTCGCGCTGATCCTCTTCGGCGGCATCAAGCGCATCGGCGCGGTCGCGGAAAAGCTCATCCCGTTCATGAGTGTGCTCTACATCGTCTTTGCGCTCGTTGTGATCTTCACCCACGCGGGCAACATCGGCCCGGCCTTTGGTAAGATCTTCTCCTGCGCGTTCACGCCCGGTGCGGTCGGCGGTGCGGCGGCAGGTATTGCGTTGAAGCAGACCATCGTCTGGGGATTGCGCCGGAGCGCATTCTCCAACGAGGCCGGCCTCGGCTCAGCGGCCATCGCTCATGCGGCGGCGGACACGAAGGGCCCGGTCCAGCAGGGCCTTTATGGCATCTTCGAGGTCTTTGCCGACACCATCATCATCTGCACGCTGACGGCTATGACCATCATTTGCAGCGGCGTGGACATTCCGTTCGGCGAATACGTCAACTCCGAACTGATCGCGAGCGCATTTGCAACGGTCTTCGGCGCAAAGTTCGCCGCGGTCTTTGTGGCGGTCGCACTGATGCTCTTCGCGTTCACGACGGTGCTCGGCTGGTCGCTCTACGGCAGCCGCTGCGCGCAGTATCTGTTCGGACTGAAGTTCGCCAAGGGTTATCAGGTCGCGTTCATCATCGTGATCGTGATCGGCGCGGTCGCAAAGCTCGACGTGGTCTGGAACATCGCCGACACCTTCAACGGCCTGATGGCCATCCCGAACTTCATTGCGCTCTTCGCGCTGTCGGGCGTGGTCGCCAAGCTGACAAAGGACTATTTCGGCTCCAAATCGACGCTGAGACAGTAAATACAAAATCGAACGTCCGCCGGGAGACCGGCGGACGTTTTTTAGAATTTTTAAGAAATGTTCCGGCGAACGCTGTGGTAGAATGGAGAAAACGGAAGGGGGAGTGCCGCGTATGAGAAAGAAACTGATTCTGTTTTCACTGTTGGCTTTGCTGGTGCTTGCGGGCTGCGACGGCAGCGGCTGGTCGAAAACGATCGAAGCACAGGCCTATCCCAGCGGGAACGTGCTGGAGCTGAAGGTCGGCGCGCGGCAGAATGGGGGAGAGTATGCCGCCTATGGCGGAACCAAGTTCCAGTCGGAGCTTTCGCCGTGGGAGATGGTGCGGCGCGGCGGAAGTGAGGACTTTACCGCAGAGGTGGTCACGCGCGGCGGAGAACCGGCGGGCTACCTGCTGACTGTGGCACAGGAGAACGGCACAAAGGACTTTTATTGGCTGGCACAGATCGACCGCAAGGATGGGGATGCACCGTGGTATCGCTACACGGGGATGCGTTACTGGATTCAGCCGGAACAGGAGGGCAGCATCGAAGCCTTTGACGCGCTGATCCCGGCTTTTGCACTGGATGCGGTGACGTCGAACCGGAACGAGCAGGATTTGACCCTCGGGCAGGGATATCACTGCGATCCGGTGACGATCGGAGAGACGGAATATCCCGACGCCAAGACCCTCTTTGCGGCGTTCTATGAGGCGACCGGCTGGTACGATGTGACGGAGGACGGCGATACGCTGACCGTCCGCAAACAACCCGATGCGCACCCGCTGACAGACGATGCGCACACGCTGCAATTTGTCTTCCATACGATCAACGGTGAACCATATATGACAATTCAGCTTGCTGAATGAAAAACGCCCGCCTGTGGTGTGCACAGGCGGATCGTTTTTCGGCATTATTTCTCTTCGGGGAAGACGCACTGGATGCCGTGCCGCGCGAAGCAGCGCATCCATTCCTGCGACGGGCGGCAATTCGTGACGACGATGCTGATCTCCTTCAGCTTCGCGATGCTCACGAACGAGACCTTGTCAAATTTGCTGCTGTCCATCACGAGGATCGGCTGCTTCGCCGCGCGCACCATCGCGTGCTTGACCTCGGCGTGCAGATCGTTCGAGTCGGTGATGGCGGCCTCCATGTCGATGCCCTTGCAGGAGAAGAGCGTCTTGTCGACATGATAGGTGTGCAGGATCTCATAGCTGGCCGGACCGGAGAGGGCCATCGACTCCGGACGGAGCTGTCCGCCGGGCATATAGACGTTCCAGCTCTCGATCGAGCAGATCTCCGACGCCAGCTCGACAGAGTTCGTGATGACGGTCAGGTTTTTCTTCTCCTTCAGCTTTTTGACGGAGAAATAGCAGGTCGAGCTATGGTCGATCATCAGATGGTCGCCGTCCTCAATGAGGTCGCAGACGAGATTGGCGATGATCTTCTTGGCCTCAACATTGGCCTTGTTGCGGACGGTGTAGGACAGGTCGGTCTTCGTGCTGTTGCCGAGGATCGCGCCGCCGTAGGTCTTGGTGGCGTAGCCCT
>CAJMLC010000177.1 GCA_905214155.1 uncultured bacterium
ATCCAAAAGAGGAGTTTTGTAAAATCCATGTAAAACGTGTGCAAGCGAGGGGCGGACACGTCTGTCCGCCCCTAGCAGGGATCGCTGTAAATTCAGCGGCTTTGCAGTTTTTTCAGCAGCGCGGTAAAATAGTCCGGCAGCTCGCAGCGGACGGTCATCCGCTCGCCGGTGCGCGGATGGACGAACGTCAGCTCCCGCGCGTGGAGACACTGGCTGCTCTGCCCCAGCTCTGGCTTCTTATGGCCGTAGACCGTGTCGCCGAGGATCGGGTGGTTGCGCCAGGCGAGATGGACGCGAATCTGGTGCGTCCGCCCGGTCTCGAGCTTGCAGCGCACATGCGTATAGCCCGGATAGCGGGCAATGACCTCCCAGTGGGTGACGGCATTGCGGCTGTTCTTCTCGGTGACGGCCATCTTTTTCCGGTTCACGGGGTCGCGGCCGATGGGCGCGTCGATCGTGCCGGAATCCTCACGCAGATTGCCGCAGACGATGCACTCATACGTCCGGGCAAGGCTGTGATCCTTGAGCTGCGCAGCAAGATGCGCGTGCGCAAAGTCGTTTTTCGCGGCGATGAGCAGGCCGGATGTGTCCTTGTCGATGCGGTGGACGATGCCGGGCCGCTTCTCACCGCCGACGCCGGAGAGCGAATCGCCGCAATGATGGATCAGCGCGTTGACGAGCGTCCCGTCCGGATGGCCGGGCGCCGGATGGACGACAAGGCCCTTCGGCTTGTTGACGACGATGACGTCGTCGTCCTCGTAGACCACATCCAGCGGGATGTCCTGCGCAGGATTTTCCGTGGGCTTCGCCTCCGGGATCTCCACGTTCAGGACCGTCCCGGCCGGGAGCTTCGCGTTTTTCTTGACCGGCTTCCCGCCCAGCGTGACGGCCCCGTCCTCCAGCAGCCGCTGCACGGCGCTGCGGCTCAGCTCCGGGAGCTGCGCGGCCAGCGCCGCGTCGAGCCGAAGGCCGTCAGTGTTCAGCGTCAGCGTCATCGGTCTTGTCCTTCTTCGGCCCGTCGGACAGGAATTCCTTGTCCTTGATGAAGATATAGAGCACGAGGATGATCGCGCCGAACGTGATGAACAGGTCGGCGACGTTGAACGTCGAGAACCACGGGATCGAGATCATGTCCACGACCGCGCCGGTGCGGATGCGGTCGATCAGGTTGCCGATGGCCCCGCCGGTGATCGCCGCGAGGCACCAGAGCTCCGGCTTTTTCGTCAGGTGCTTTTTCGCGATGATCCAGACCACAAAAGCAAAAAATACGACTGTCAGCGCCACGAACACCCAGCGGCCGCCGCGGAACATACTCAGCGCCATGCCGTCGTTCAGCAGATAGCGCAGCTCCAGCCAGCCGGGAACGAGCACATCGACAACGTCGGTGAGCTGCGCGGCGGCCAGCGCCTTCGTCCATTGGTCCACGGCCACGATCGCCGCGGCAAACAACGAGAGAACTACATAAAACAAGGCCAGGCCCTCCTTTTCTTCAGTGGGACTATTCTAGCATAGTTCTCCCCGGTTTGCAATCATCCCGCCGCCCGTCACACACAGCGCTGCCCACAGCAGACACACGACCCCCGCCGGGTGGTGGCCGGCGGGGGTGTTTGTTCGGCTTTATTCGTTTTCGAGGGCCATGACCTTATCGATGCGGCGCTGATGGCGCTCGGCATGGGAGAACTCGGTGCCGAGCCAGGTATCGACGATCTGGAGCGCGAGCATCTCGCCCGTGACGCCGGCGCCGATGGCCATCATGTTGGTGTCGTTATGCTCGCGGGTCATGCGGGCGGACATCAGGTCGCTGAGCAGGGCGCAGCGGATGCCCTTGACCTTATTGGCGGTGATGGAGACACCGATGCCGGTCGTGCAGGTAAGGACGCCCATATCGCATTCACCGGAGGCGACAGCCTTCGCGGCGGGCGCGGCAAAGTCGGGATAGTCGCAGCTGGTCTTGTCGAAGCAGCCAAAATCCTTGACCTCATAGCCCTTCTCCGTCAGATGGGCCTTGATTTTTTCCTTCAGATCGTATGCGCCGTGGTCGCAGGCAAGCGCGATTTTCATAAGTGGAATCTCCTTTGGTCAGTTTGTTTTTTGTTTTATTATATATGCGTCATGAAGATTTTGCAAGAGGGAGATCGCTTGGAAAAGTGGAATGTTGCCTTTCCCCAATCTGCGTAAAAAAATCGCGGCTCCGAAGAGCCGCGATTTTTGATTGCACATCTTACTTGATGTTGTCCTGCACGTTGAGGGTGGTGTTGGTGACGGCAGGCACGGTCGTGGTGTCGTTGGAGACAGTGACTTCGCCAGCGAACATCTTGGCGACCAGCGCCTTGTAGTCTTCCTGCGTGAAGCTGTCGGACCACTGCGTGGACTCCATCGGGATCTGGACGTAGTTGGCTTCGGGGTCGTCGCCGGAGACGAGGCCGAGGGTCTCGATCTTGCCAACGTAGTCAGCCCACTTGCCGTTGAGGATGATGTCGGTCAGAGCATCATAGGTGGCGGGGTACAGGCCCTTCATGGCGGAGGTGACAGTCAGCTCCTTGTACTCGTCGCCGCCGGCATAGTTTGCAATCACGCCAGCCTGATCGACGTCGACGCCGATGACCTTGGCGCCTTCGACCTTCTTGGCCGCGTCAACCGCGGAGGTGTAGATGCCGCCGCCGCAAGCGAAGACGACCTGCGTGCCGCCCTGGTACCAGACGTCCATGGCCGCGGTGATGTCGGGATCGCCGGAGAACATGTTGCCGTAGACATAGTTCAGCTCGACAGTCTTGTCAAGCTCCTTGGCCGCGGCGTCAACGCCCTGCACGAAGCCGTAGCCGTAACGGACGACAGCGGGGACCGCCATGCCGCCGAGGAAGCCGAGCTTCTCATAGCCCAGCTTGACAGCTGCGTAACCGGCCATGTAGCCGCAAAGCTCTTCCTGATAGATCGCGCAGTAGACATTGCTCATGTCGACGTAATCTTCGAGGTTCCAGTTGTCGGGGTTGTAGTCGTAGGTCTCGCCAGCCGCCGCAACACCGGCCTCGAGCAGATCGCCCTTGCCGACGTCGAGCGCGACGAACTTGACATCCTGATATTCCGGAGCAGCCTCGACGATGGCGCCGCCGAAGGCATAGCCGGGCATGACGATGACGTTGTAGCCTTCGTCAACAGCCTTTTCGATCATGGCAACAC
>CAJMLC010000178.1 GCA_905214155.1 uncultured bacterium
CAATTCTGCCTTGTGCTGATTGGCGTCATCAGTTTGATCGTTCAGATCATAAAAAAGAAGTAATCGCCGTCCCCTGAACAAGTTCGGCGATCACTTCAAAACACTTGCAAGGGGCAAACCGCTGAACGGCAATGCCCTTCGTATGTTTAGAATACTCTAAATTCTTAAAAATGTCAAGTGGCCGGGCGCCAGGCAACAGTGAGTGCGGCAGCTTCTAACGGTGTATACCCCTCAAGACATTCCGGGTGCGCGATGAGGGTCTGTTTCTCCGCGTGGGAGCGCCGCTTGAGCTGCGCTTCCAGCTTCGAGGCCGCACTTCGGTCTTCCGCGCACCAAACAGCCTCCAATGCAAGGGGCGGATGGGCGCGGGTAAATTTTGCGCCGCCGGGCAGCTCGCCGCGGTGCTGGCGCATGCGGCGGGCCAGATCGGTCGTGATCCCGGCATAGAGCGTATCGCCGCGGCAGCGGATCAGATAGACGAAGTACATCAGCCTTTCCGCTCCGCGATCGCATTGGCAAGGGCCGCAAAGGACGGAATGTCCAATGTCTCGCCGCGCACGGTGGGCGTGAAGCCGCTCTCTTCAATCAGCGCGGCCAGCTCCGTTTTCGAGAACTCGCCGAAGCCGGCGGAAAGGGCATTCAGCAGCGTTTTCCGCCGCTGCGCGAACGCAGCCTTGACCGTGCGGAAAAAGAGCGCTTCGTCGCGGATCTCGCAGACCGGCTCGGTGCGCATCGTGAGTTTGAGCACGGCGGACGTGACCTTCGGCTGCGGGATGAAGCAGCTCGGCAGGACGTCGAACAGCAGCTCCGGCACGGCGTAATACTGGCAGAAGACCGAAAACGCGCCATAGTCCCCTTTTCCGGCGGGCGCGGCGATGCGCTGCGCGACCTCTTTCTGCACCATGACGGTGATGGATTCGAACGCGCGGGACTCCAGCAGGGCGGCCAGAATCGGCGTTGTAATATAGTAGGGCAGGTTCGCGCAGGCGACAGGCCGCAGACCCGCGAATTCCTCGGCCACGATGGCGCGGACGTCCGTCTTCAAAACGTCGTCGAAAATAATTTCGAGGTTCTCGTTTCCGGCCATCGTCTCAGCCAGCACGGGCTGTAAGCTGCGGTCGACCTCGATGGCGATGACCTTTTTCGCGCTGCGGCAGAGCTCCTGCGTCAGCGGGCCGATGCCCGGTCCGACCTCGAGCGCGGCGCACGTCTCGTCAATGCCGGCGCGCGCGACGATCTCGCGCGGGACCCAGCTCTGCGTCAGAAAATTCTGGCCCTTGGCCTTGGAAAAATGAAATCCATGGCGTGCGAGAAGCGCCTTGATCTCATTGATATTGCATAGATCCATAAAAATATCCGCCTTTCCTGTGTATTGTAGCACAGGAAAGGCGGAGTTGCAATCCGATTTATTCGGCTGCGGCCTCAGCGGGCGTTGTGTACAGGTTCACGTGCTGCGCGCCCCAGAGGATGCACTCGTTGTACGAGTCGGCGCCCATGTAGATGTCGACGACGTGCGGATGCGCCATCATGTTGGAGCCGGTGTCCTCGGCAGTAAAGGTGCCGATGTAGGTCCCATCGTCGAGGAACATCCATACCTGCGTACCATAAGGAATGATGTTCGGATTGACGGCCAGCGTGCGGCCGACAGTGGTGTAGGCCCCGGTCGAGGTCTGGCCAGTCAGATAATAGGCCGTGGCGATGAAGCTGTCAATGTGCTCGAGATCGTCCGGGATCTCAGCGTCCGCCGTGCAGGCGGCGAGGTTTTCCGGAATGTGGGTCGCCTCCGCCGAGGACTGAACGGTATCGGCGGCGTACTGCGCGACGACCGGCGTGAGCACGGGTTCGGCCGACTTGGCCTCCTCAGGTTCGGCAGGTTCCTCAGACGCAGCCTCGGTCAGCGGCGCCGGATAGGCCAGCAGCTCCGCCTCGAAGCGGACGGTGGGTTTTGGCGCCGGGACTTCCGGCGCGGATGCAGAGAGTGCGGTGGTCGATGTGGAAACGCCGGATGCGGCGGGCGCGGGCTCCGCCTTTGCGGACACGCCGGACAGGACAAAACAGGCCCCAAGCACCGCGACGACCAGCGCCGCTGCCAGGATCGATCTCTGTTTTTCGATCCATTTCATATCGATTGCCTCCTTTTTTTGAATTTGCGCGGTCCTGCGGGCACCGGCCCGCAAGGCCGCTCTGGACTGCCGCCGGATAGGCCAGGATGGCGGCGTTCTGTAACAGTTACAATTCTGTTACAAAAGTATCATACGCGATACTTTTTATGAATTATAATCAAAAAATTCGAAAAGTCAAGAAAAATAGTTCGAATTTTGCGAAATCGACAATTTTTAGCAAAATATTTCGGTGCCTGTCCGTGAAAATCCGGAACCGGAGCGGCAGATATTTCCGGGAAGTAATTCTCAATTTTCCTAAAATAGTTACAAATTGGTGAATTTTCTGGACCTGCGAAAAAAAGTTTGACAAAGCGGTGGAGCAGTGCTATATTGTTGTTGAAAATGGCAGAGAGAAAGACATGTTTTCTTCCGTTCCCGCGGCAGAGAGAGGCTCGTATGGTGCAAGAGCCTTGGCGGTCGAAGGTCGAAAATACCACTTTTGAGCCGCCGCCCGGAACGCGGAAACGCAGTATGGGCGGACGGGTGCTCCCGTTACAGAGCACACGAGCGACGGACAGTCTGTCCGTAAGCAGGGTGGAACCGTGGAGCGCGTATCGCGCCTCACCCCTGATAGAACACAGGGGCGAGGCGTGTTTTGTTTTGCCCCGGAAAATCAGGAGGCTTATCATGAGCGAAAACAACGAATTTACCTTTGAAAACGAACAGTACCGCAAGACGTACTGGCACACCTGTTCGCACGTCCTGGCGCAGGCCGTCAAGCGGCTGCACCCGGAGGTGAAGCTGGCCATCGGCCCGGCCATCGACAACGGCTTCTACTATGACTTCGACGCGCCGTTCACCTTCACGCCGGAGATGCTGACCGAGCTTGAGGCCGAGATGCGCAAGATCTGCAAGGAAAAGCTGAAGCTCGAGCGCTTTGAGC
>CAJMLC010000179.1 GCA_905214155.1 uncultured bacterium
TCCTCCATCGTTCGACATAATTCGACTATGGAGATTCTAAAAGATTCCGAAGTACACTCCCATGAAGTGTACTTCCTGTCGTAAAAATTTTCTGTAAAACCGGCCGCAATACAAAACAAAATCGTGCCCAACGGATCGGGCACGATTTTGCGCAAGCAGCGCCGCGGCCATCACGGCATCGACTGCAAATATTCCGTTCTGATCGACCGCACGCCTCCTGCGTCAGTTCAGACCGAGGCTGCTGACCCAGTCCGCAACGTCATCCCGGCTGGCACCGCTGCGGAAACGCTGACCGTCCAGCCAGTCGCCCGTGCCTGCCATCTCGGCCAGCAGTTCGCCGCTTTGACCGAGACCGGAGGACGTGGACGTGCAGAAAGGGATGACGGTCTTGTCGGTAAAGTCGTTGTTCTTCACGAAATTATTGACCGGCCATGCGGCGATCGCCCACCAGAAGGGGTAGCCGATGAACACGGTGTCATATTCGCCCCAGTGATCCACGCTGTCCGCAACTAAGGCGATGTCGCGCAGCGATTCGTCGTCATGCTCGCGGTTGACGCGGCTGCCGTTTACCGTCCAGTTGAGGTCGTCCGAGGAGTAGGGCTCCTGCGGCACAAGCTCAAACGTGTCCGCGCCCAGCGCGTCTGCGATATAGCCCGCGACAGCTGCGGTATTGCCGCTGGCAGAGTAGTAAACGACGAGCGTTCTGCCGCCCTCAGAAGAAGTTTCCTCCGGCTGCTCGTCAGCCGGTTCGGCGGCGTCGGGCGCTTCGGTCGGCGCAGGAGTTTCCGGAAGCTCCTCGTCTGCATTGGAATCAGCAGCCCGCGGTGATGTTGGTAGAATCCGCCACGGCCCGCAGGTCGGTGTCATCAGGGATGCCCAGCTCAGTAAATGTAGTCGGTAGGCCGATCTCCTTGATGAACGCGGTCAGCGCGTCGATACCGGCAAGAGCTGTTTCCTCGTCGCTGCTCTTAGGCGCGAGGCCCCACACGTTCTGCGCGAAACGCGCAAACCGCGCTGCGCCGGATTTGTAGATGTGACGGTACAAAACAGGGTGGATGGCCGCCAGACCCGCGCCGTGGTTGCAGTTGGTGTACGCGCCGAGCTGGTGCTCGATCTGGTGGCCCTGAAAATCCGTAACCTTGCCGATTTTCAGCACGCCGTTTTCCGCCATCGCAGACGCCCACGCCAACTCGCTCCTTGCGTCGTAATTCTCCGGGTCGGTCAGCAGCACACGGATGTTGCGGATGATGCTGCGCATGACGGCCTCATTGATGTCATCGGACAGGTTATTCTCGTCTGGCTTGCCGAAGTAGGTTTCCATCGCGTGGCTCAGCGTGTCAAACGCACCGGAAATGACCTGTTTCATAGGAACGGACAGGGTATAGCTGGGGTCGAGGAAGGCAAACTCCGCCTGCGCGCCCCACAGAGCGCCCTTGATTTTCTTTTCCTCGTGGGTGATAACTGCGCCGTTGTTCATCTCCGAGCCGGTGCCGAACACGGTGACAATGGTGCCGAGGGGGATGAACATCGTCGGCAGCGTGTGCTTCGTGTACTGCATCTCCCAAATGTCCTCGTCGAGATTGGCCTGCGCGGAGATGACCTTGCAGCAGTCGGACACGCTGCCGCCGCCCACGGCGAGGATGAGGTCAACGTGGTTTTCCCGCGCCAGCTTTGCGCCCTCCTGCATCTTGGCATAGGTGGGGTTCGGCATGATGCGGTCGAACTCCACCACACGCTTGCCCGCGGCGTTCAGGATGCCCATGATCTCGTCGTACACGCCGTTGCGCTTGATGGAGCCGCCGCCATAGGCCAGCATAATGGTCTCGCCATAGTTCCCCAGCAGACTGCCGAGGTACTCTTTCACACCGCCCTTGCCGAAATACACCTTGGTCTTGTTCTCAAAAATAAAGTTGTTCATAAAAACGCATCCTTCCCTGTGCGATTGCTTTTCGCATGTTATAATGCGATGGATACATCCGCTTCCTACTGCCGATTATAATTTCCGGTTGTTGCAACCGGTCAAGAGGGCTGAAGCGGGAAATTGCGAATTTTTTGTAAACAGTGCGGAATTACCATGCTCTATACGATGCTGCAGGCCTGTCGGGAAACGGGGATGACCTATCAGGCGCTGAAATTTTACTGCAACGAGGGACTTGTTCCCAACGTGAAGCGGGACAAGAACAACCGCCGCGTGTTCGATGCGCGGGACATTGCGTGGATCAACAGCCTGACCTGCCTGAAAAAGTGCGGCATGAGCATTCAGGAAATGAAGGATTACCTCGCCCTGTGCCTGCAAGGGGAGCAGACCATCCCCCAGCGCAAAAAAATGCTGGCGCAGAAGCAGGCGGCGCTGCGCGAGACGATGCGGGAATTACAGGAGAGCATCGCCTATATCGACTGGAAGCAGAATTTCTACGACGAAGTCCTCTCCGGCCAGCGCCCGTATGAGAGCAATCTGATCCAATCGAAGGAATAACCGTGCCTTGCTTCCGTCCAGGGCTATCAGCAAAGCTCCCGTGAGATCATCCGATCTCACGGGAGCTTTGGCTTTTCGAACACTTTGGATCTTCTGTCAAATTCGGAACGCAAAATCGTGTCCCAGCGCCAGCGGTCACAATTTCGAACGACAAAATGGCCTTTGCCGTCGCTGCTCGAAAAACAAACCTGCAATCCAGCGAAGCGATTGCAGGTTTGGACGAAAAAACAGGCTTTTCATCACCAATCAAACACGAAATTGTGACCCAGCGCCAGCGGCCACAATTTCGAACGACAGAATGGCCTTTGCCATTGGAAAAACAAAATCGCAACCCAATGAAATGGTTGCGATTTTGAAGCGAGGAGCAGCAGAATGAGCGCGAGATGAGCTTTTATGGGAAACATAAAAGCTCGTCGCAAGCGATATGACGCTTGCGACGAGCTGGTGCGCCCGACAGGACTTGAACCTGCACGCTCACGCAATGGAACCTAATGGTGACGTCACCTTGGTGAAAGAAAAAATACAGAAATATGTTGGCGGAGTGAAA
>CAJMLC010000180.1 GCA_905214155.1 uncultured bacterium
TGGTCCGAGTGACTAGATTCGAACTAGCGGCCTCTTGAACCCCATTCAAGCGCGATACCAAACTTCGCCACACCCGGATATGCTCTCTAAAGCCTGAATATCATAGCACATCCGGAATGGTTTTTCAAGAGGTTTTTGAAAATTATTTCATCATTTCTTCCGCCGCGGCTTTCAGCTTCGCTTCTTCCTGCGCGGCCTCGGCAGCCGTGGGGGCGAGGGCGGAGAGATAGGTCTTGATCTTCGGCTCGGTGCCGGAGGGGCGGACGATGAACTTTTCGCCGCCGGCGAGGCGGTATTCCAGCACGTTGGCCTTCGGCAGACCGGTGCCGTCCTGCTCATAGTCCACGACGGACTCCACAGCAAGGCCGCCGATCGTCTTCAGCGCGTCCGCGCGCAGACCGTCCATCAGCGACTGCATCTTTGCCATACCCTCGGCGCCGCCGAAGGCGAAGCTGCAGAGGCCGTTGCGATAGTGGCCATACTCGGCATAGAGCGCGTCGATCGCATCGCCGAGCGTCATGCCCTTGCGGGCGTACCACGCGGCGGCCTCGCAGATCAGGAGCACGGCATTCACGCCGTCCTTGTCGCGCACATGCGTGCCGGAGAGATAGCCGTAGCTCTCCTCAAAGCCGAAGATGAAGCGCTCCGGATGTCCGGCCTGCTCCAGCAGGGCGATCTGCTCGCCGATGAACTTAAAGCCGGTCAGCACGCGGCGCAGCTCCACACCGTAGTGCTTCGCCACGGCGTCGACCATGTCGGTGGAGACAATGGTCGTCACGGCGACGGGATCTTTCGGCATCTTACCGGTCGCGATGCGGCTGCGGCAGATGAAATCGAGCAGGATGACGCCCATCTCGTTGCCGGAGATCAGGCGATAGCCGCCCTTTCCGTCGGGAACAGCCGCGCCGCAGCGGTCGCAGTCCGGATCGGTGCCGATCAGGATGTCGGGCTTGACCTTGTCGCAGAGCTCGAGGCCCTTCTGCATCGCCTCGCGGATCTCGGGGTTCGGATACGGGCAGGTCGGGAAATGGCCGTCCGGGTGCTCCTGCTCGGGCACGATGGTCATGTTCTGAATGCCGAGCTTCTTGGTCAGCATCCGCACACACTCAAGGCCGGAGCCGTTGAGCGGCGTGTAGACGAGCTTCAGCTCCGCGATGCCCGCGCCATCGCCGACGCGCTGGGCATAGACCGTGTCGACGAATTTTTCAAGCACCGCGTCCGGGATATACGCGATCGTCCCGGCGGCGAGGGCCGCGTCAAAGTCCACACGCTTCGGCGACGTGAAGAAGTCCAGCTTTTCGATCATCTTCAGAATGACGTTTGCGGCCTCCGGCGTGATCTGGCAGCCGTCCGCGCCGTAGACCTTATAGCCGTTGTACTGCGCGGGATTGTGGCTGGCGGTGATGCAGATGCCGACGCCGCAGTGCAGCTCGCGCACGGCAAAGCTCAGTGCGGGCACCGGCTCGAGCCGGGGATAGAGGTGCGCGGTGATGCCGTTCGCGGCGAAGACCACCGCGGCCTCGCGCGCGAACACGTCGGAGCCGATGCGGCTGTCGTAGCCGATGGCGGCGCACTTGGGCAGCGCCGTGCCGTTCAGATAGTCGGCGACGGCTTGCGTGGCGCGGCGGACGACGTAGACGTTCATCCGGTTCGTGCCCGCGCCGAGCACGCCGCGCAGACCGGCGGTGCCGAATTCGAGGTCGCGGTAAAAGCTGTCGTATTTGGTGTCCTCGTCCATGCCGCGCAGCTCTTCCAGCAGCGCGGGGGCCATGTCCGGCTGAGCCAGCCATTGCTGATAGACGGTTTCGATCTGATCCATGTTGGGATCTCTCCTTTCCAGTATGACACGCAGCCGCGGGTCGTCCCGGGCTGCCTCTTCCAAAACCTGTACGATCTTCTGCGCATACGGCCCGGCCTTTGCCAGCGCGTCTGCGTCCAGACGAAGCTCTGCGGGCGGAAGCTCACGCAGGCAGTCGTAGAGCGCGTCAAGATTTCCGCCGTAATAGGCCGGAAAACCAAGCAGCTCTTGCAGATAGGCATGGGCCTGCTGCCGCTCGCCGAGCTGTGCGGCGTCGATCTCATAGCGTTTTACTTCCACGCGACCTCCTGTGTCTCCGTCACATACAGCTCGTCAAACGTCTCGTAGTGATCCTCGGTGTAAAAATAGATGCCGTCGTTGGAGAACACCAGCCGCTTCGCGCCGCGGCTCGATTGGCCGTCCGTATCGATGTCACATTCGGTGTAGCTGCGGCCTGACGCCTCCGGGAGCAGGCCCTCGCGGTTGCCGAAACGGTCGCCGCCGATGGCCGCGCCGTCGAGATAGTTCTCGACGCTGCCGCCCTCCCAGCCAAGTTCGCGGGCCTCGTCCTTCGTGATGTAATTGTCCGGGAGGACGCCGTATCGGTCGAGATAGAGCACCACGTGCTCGAGGTCATAGTAGTAAGCCCCTTCTGTGACGGCGCTGTCGCTCGTGCCGGGATCGGCCTCCGGCGCGTCCGGCAGTTCGGGCTCGTCCGGTGTTTCCTCCGGAACAGCCGTTTCGCTGGATCCCGGTTCAGAGAAGACGTTCTCCGTCAGATCGATGACCGCTTCGCCGCAGCCGGTCAGGCCCAGCAGCAGCAACACCGCGAGCAGCAGCGCAAGAATGCGTGTTTGGATGTTGCGCATCGTATCGTTTCCTTCTCATTTTATTCGATTTACACCTATTATATCCGCTTGGAAATAGGCTGTCAATCGCATTTCCGCACAGAACTTTGTCCTTGACGTCCCATAGAATTGATGATAAAATAAAAAAGTTCAGGCCGGTGTGGTGGAATGGTAGACACAAGGGACTTAAAATCCCTCGGTGGCAGCACTGTACGGGTTCGAGTCCCGTCACCGGCACCAAAATTCTCCCAGCCCCGTGTGGGGCTGGGAGAATTTTGTTTGCTGGTCGGACTCGAACAGGAC
>CAJMLC010000181.1 GCA_905214155.1 uncultured bacterium
GTGTCACTGGTTTTCAAGACCAGCTCCTTAAACCGCTCGGACATCTCTCCGAATACCGGCCCCAAAAGCCGAGATTTATTCTAGCATACCCATTTCTGTTTGTCAATCTCTTTTCAAATATTTCCCCACACCATCTCAGATTCTTGACTTTCCCCGGCTTTTTCGCTATCTTATAATCAAATTTTCGATGAATTTGAGGGATATTGATGTCTTTTGATGTTTCCATCGTCCCCTGCGGGAGCTATGACATGGGGGACGTCCGCGCAGCGCTGGCCGCCGCGCTGGCCCCGCTCAGCGGCCTCGACTGGGTGCAGCCCGGCATGAAGATCGCAGTCAAGGTCAACCTCATTTCCGCAATGCGGCCGGACGCCGCCGCGACCGTCCATCCCGCGCTGCTCACCGCCCTGACAGAACTTTTACAAGAGCGCGGCGCATCCGTCGTGCTGGGCGACAGCCCCGGCGGACTCTTCACCGCTGCGCACCTGAACCGCGTCTACGACGTCTGCGGCCTGCGGCAGTGCGAGCAGGCCGGGGCCACGCTCAATCTTGACACCGCGCAGACCGAGGCCCGCTTTCCGGAGGCCGTCCAGGCCAAATCGTTCACCTACACCCGCTGGCTCGACGACGCGGACGCGATCATCGACTTCTGCAAGCTGAAAACGCACGGAATGCTCGCGATGACGAACGCCTGCAAAAACTTCTTCGGCGTCATCCCCGGCACGATGAAGCCGGAATACCACTGCAAATACCCGAAAACCGAAGATTTTGCGGACATGCTGGTCGACCTCTGCGAATATTTCAAGCCGCGCCTTGTCCTCTGCGACGCCGTGTTTGCCATGGAAGGCAACGGCCCAACGCAGGGCCATCCGCGCAAGGTCGGCGCGATCCTCGCCGCCGAAAGCGCGCACAAGCTCGACCTTGCGGTGGCCAGCCTCCTTGGCCTCACTGCACAGGATGTCCCGACGCTCGCCGCTGCGCTGCGCCGGGGCCTGATCCCGGACGCGGTCGGCCAACTGTCCATCTCCGGCGACCTTGCCGCCCATCTCGTCCCGGATTTCGTCGTGCCGTCCATGCGGCCCGACACGGCCTTCGCGGGCGGCGGCGCGATCGGCAAGCTCGTCAACGGCGCCATCGCCGCCATTCTCCGCCCCTATCCGAAGCTGCACCGCGCCGATTGCGTCGGCTGCCAAAAGTGTGCGCAGATCTGTCCCGCGCACGCCATCACGATGCAAAGCGGCAGGCCGTCCATCGACCGCAAAGCCTGCATCCACTGCTTCTGCTGTCAGGAATTCTGTCCGAAGGGCGCAATGTGCGTCGGGCGGACGCCGATCGCGCATCTTCTCAATAAATAAGTTGCCTTTTGGCAGCCTTTGCCGTATAATATACGTAACTGCCGCCCGGTGTGTGTTGTGGGGCTGGCAGCCGTTTCAGCCGGTTTTTTCCGGCGCAAAGTGTGTGTGAATTTTGAAAGGATGAAAGCAATATGGGCATCTCCTCTTCAGCCCCGTGGCTGAAATACTACGGCGACACGCCGCACCACCTCGACTATCCGTCGAAGACCATCTACGAGATGGTCAAGGCCGCGGCCGACCAGTTCCCGAAAAACGACGCCTATGAGTTCATGGGCAAAAAGACGACGTTCGCGCAGTTTCTGCAGAAGATCGACGACGTGGCCCGCGCGTTCCTCGCGCTCGGCATCCACAAGGGCGACCGCGTCACCATCTGCATGCCGAACTGCCCGCAGGCGGTCTGCTCGTTCTACGCGCTCAACCGCATCGGCGCGGTCAGCAACATGATCCATCCCCTCTCCGCCGCGGGCGAGATCAAATTCTATCTCAACTTCTCGCACTCCAAGGCCGTCCTGACGCTCGACCAGTTCTATACCAAGGTCGCGGGCATCCTGCCGGAGCTCGAGAACCAGAACACGACGCTGCTCGTCGCGAAGATCGAGGACGAGCTGCTGCCGCACCTCGCCGTCGGCTACGCGCTGACCGCCGGCCGCAAATACCCGAAGCCCCCGAAAAAGGGCAACTATCTGTGGTGGAGCGAGTTCATGCGCCTGGGCAAAAAGCGCAGCCTCCCGCTGCCGAAGGATCTGGGCAATGCCAACGACGGCGCATCCATCCTCTATTCCGGCGGCACCACCGGCACCACGAAGGGCATTCTGCTGTCCAACATGAACTTCAACGCCCTCGGCCTTCAGACCATCGCGGCCTCCGGCTTCGCGCCGATCAATGGCATGAAGATGCTCTCCGTCATGCCGGTCTTCCACGGCTTCGGCCTCGGCATCGGCATCCATACGGCGCTCATCGGCGGCGCATGCTGCATCCTCGTGCCGAAGTTCAACGTCAACACCTACGCCGAGCTGCTCATCAAAAAGCAGCCGAACATCATTCCCGGCGTGCCGACGCTGTTCGAGGCGCTGCTTCGCGCGGACAAGCTCGAAAGCGCCGATCTCTCCTGCCTCAAGGGCGTGTTCTGCGGCGGCGACAGCCTGTCCATCGAGCTGAAGAAAAAGGTCGACGCCTTCTTAAAATCGCACAATGCCTCCGTCCAGATCCGGCAGGGCTACGGCCTGACCGAGTGCGTCACGGCCAGCTGCCTGACGCCGAAGGACTATAACCGCGTCGGCTCCATCGGCGTCCCCTTCCCCGACACCTATTACAAGATCGTCAAGTCCGGCACGACCGACGAGATCGACCCGAACATCGAGGGCGAGATCTGCATCTCCGGCCCGTCCGTCATGCTCCGCTACGTGGACAACCCCGAAGAGACCGAACATACGCTCCGCCGCCACGACGATGGCCGCGTCTGGCTCCATACCGGCGACCTCGGCAAGATGGACGAGGACGGCTTCGTCTACTTCTCGCAGCGCATCAAGCGCATGATCATCACCTCCGGCTACAA
>CAJMLC010000182.1 GCA_905214155.1 uncultured bacterium
TCTGAGACGCTCCAACAGGGCCATAATTCCGTCATCGTATTTCGTGGTTATCAATGCTTGCCGCCATTAAAGCACGATCGGCGCCGCTTGTCAAGCGCACAGAGCAAAATTCGACATTTTTACAAAACGACAGGCCCGCTCCGCGCCGTGCCTTTGTGCAATCGGCGCTCTGCGCGCCCTTCAGCCAAGCCCGGTCCAGCGCTCGTGCGCGTCGGTCTCCGCCGCGGTGTGCGTGACGGCCGCCTCCTGCACCGGAAGGAAATACCAGGCCTGTGCGTCCCGGTTGTCATCAAAGACCGGCATCCCGAGCTGCAGATCGTCGAGCGACGACGGCGTCCGCCCCAGCAGCCCATTCAAAATCACCGCCAGCTCCGCACGGCGCAGCGGCCGATCCGCGTCGAACGTCTCCCCGTCGAAGCCCATCACCCAGCCGTTTCCCGCAGCGAAGCTGATCTCCTCCGCTTCCCACCCGGCCTTGAGCGACGGCCATACGGCAGCCGCCTCCTCGTGCATGGAGAGCCGGTTCAGCGTGCAGGCCAGCTCCGGGCCGGTGACGGCCTCCTCCGGGTGGAACAGGCCGTCCGGCTGCAAATTCATCACTTCCATTTCGCAGACCAGGACCGCGGCCCCGTGTGCCCAGTGCTCCGGCGGCATGTCTGGCAGCGCCGTGTCCGCCTGCTCCGGCACGGCCTCGGCCAGCCGCAGCAGCACCACGGCCAGCTGCGCACGGGTCAACGCGGCCTCAGCGCGGATCGTACCGTCCGGATACCCGGCCAGATACGCAGCATGCAGCGCCCCGGCAGCCTCGACGGGTATGGAAAAAAGTAGAAATAGCACAGCAAAAAGAATGAAACTGCAGATCTTTTTCATCGGACATCCTCCTTCGTGTGCCACTATTCTGACACAAAAAGGCTGAATATCCCGTCGCTTTCTGCCCCTATCAAAGATTTCCTTGCCACAGCGGAGCAGATGAATGCGGTATAGCGGAAAGATGTATGGGCCGGTGCAAGCGGCCCATACATCTACTATATTATTATGCGTAGTTATTTGACAAATTTATCGATGGCCTGGCAGAGGTTGGCGATGGCCTCCTGATCGCCGAGCTCGACGGCGTCGACGATACAGTGCTGGATATGGTCCTCCAGGATGACCTTGCCGATGTTGTTGATGGCCGAGCGGACGGCGGACAGCTGGATCAGGACCTCGGAGCAGTCGCGCCCGTCCTCCACCATCTTCTTCACCGACTCCAGATGGCCGATCGCGCGGGCGAGCCGGTTGAGCACGGCCTTTGTGTTTTCGTGCACATGGCCGTGCCCCTCGCCGTGCGTGTGGGCGATGCCGTGCTCATGCAGATATTCATGCGTGTGTTCCATAGAAATTCTCCTCGGGCGTTCTTTGTGCGTATCATATCACGGCAGCACGGAAAAATCCACAGAAATATCAACAATTTTTCCCGAAAATTCCGAAGTGCATCCCCCAGGCGGGGATCATTTTGCTATTTTTCGGGGCTTTACAAAGGACATGCTCCTGATGTATAATAGCCCGTAAAGAAACTTGCTTGCAGGAGGAATGTACCATGCATCACGATCATGAACATGAGGGCTGCTGCCACAGCCACGAAGAGGGCCACACGCACGAGCATCATCACGAGCACGGCTGCGCGGCGTGCGGCGGCTGCAATGCCGACCCGAAGGCCGAGCTGAAGGCACTGATGAAATATATGGTCGGCCACAACGCGTCCCACGCGAACGAGCTGGCCCAGCTGGCCGCGAAGCTGAAGGAGCTCGGCGAGGATGCGGCTTACGAGCAGATCATGCTGGCCGTGTCGGATTTTGAAAAGGGCAATATGCGGCTGTCGACGGTACTGGCCGCGATGGAGTAAGGAGCGATCACAGTATGTGCCTGGCAAACGTCTATAAGGGACAGGAAGCACCGGAAAATCTGGTGCTCGGCAATGTGCAGCGCATCGACATCAAAGACGGTCAGGTCTTCCTGACCGATCTGATGGACCGGCAGGTCGTCATCGAGGGCGAGCTGGTGTCGGTCGATCTGGTGGGCAACGTCGCCATCGTGCGCGAGACCGTGCGCTGAGATGGCGGAATACGAGGTCGTGCGCGAGGTGCAGAACCTCTGCGCGAACAACCAGATGCGCGACGTCTTCTTCGACGAGATCGAAACGGACGACCCCGTGGAGTGGGTCCGCCGCGAGATCAAGGGAAAAGAAGTCAATCTGACCGTCGACCGCAGGGCGGACGGCGGGCTGACCGTCTATGTGGAAAGCGCGGGCGTCAGCCAGAAATTTCTGTTCACGCCGCTCTGAGGCGGCCGCCGGTTTCGGAAAAATACAAGTTTTTTCGATTTTTTCACAAGTTTGGGCTTGTATTTACGGCGTGATTGTGTTACGATAATTTTGTATCGAATCCCGAGATGGGCCTCGTATGCCCATTTGGGAGTAGGCAGAAAAAATCATATTTTTTGGAGGCATATATGAGCGTTGCTGAAATCTATGAAAACAGAGCCACTTTCTCGTTCGAGGTGTTCCCGCCCAAGACGGATGTCGGCATGGAAAAGCTGTGCGGTGAGGGCGGCGTCCTCGAAAAGCTGTACACGCTGAACCCCGACTACATCTCCTGTACCTACGGCGCCGGCGGCACCAACGTCGGCAAGAACCTCGAAGTCCTCGACAAGATCGTCAAGGACGGCAAGACCACCCCGGTCACCCACTTCACCTGCATCGGCAACACCAAGGAAGACATCAAGGAAAAGCTGCAGA
>CAJMLC010000183.1 GCA_905214155.1 uncultured bacterium
CGATTAAATCCGAAACAGTGCCCGGGATCAGCAGCGTCAGTCCGCCGATCACCGCAAGCACGCGCAGCGGCCAGTGCATCGTCCGGAGGATATAGCCCTCCAGACCGGCGGCGACGGCGAAAATGCCGAGAAGCGCCGTAATCACGATCTGAATGACCTGAAACACGCTTGTGACGTTCTCGAACAGCATCTGCGGGTTATACGCGAAGATGAACGGGACGATAAAGGCCGCGATGGCGAGCTTGGTCGCATTAATGCCGGTCTTCATGGGGTTCGATTTCGCGATGGCGGAGCCTGCGTAGGCCGCCAGCGCGACCGGCGGCGTGATATCCGCGACGATGCCGAAGTAGAACACGAAGAAATGCGCGGCAACGAGCGGATAGCCCATCTTGATGAGGATCGGCGCGCACGTGGAGGCCATGATGCAGTAGTTCGCGGTCGTGGGAACGCCCATGCCGAGGATGATGCAGCAGATCATGGTCAGGATCAGGCCGATAAACGTTGCGTTGCCAGCCAGCTGCACAACGGCATTGATGAGGATCGAGGCGAGGCCGGTGACGGTGATGCAGCCCGCGATGATACCGGCCATCGCACAGGCGACCGCGACGGTAATGGCGCCCTTCGCACCTGCTTCCAGAGAATCAAAGACGGAGTTCGCGGAATCGCCGGCTGCGCCGAGCGCGGCCTTGCCGACGGTGCGGAACGTGCGCGTCTGCGCGCTCTGCAGGCGGAGCATAAAGAAGTTGACAAGGCCGACCGCAATGGCCGCGAGGATGGAATACGCGGCGGAGTGCGACATCGTCTTCGCGCCGGAGGACACGAGCCAGACCAACAGTACCAGCGGCAAAATCAGATAGCAGTCACGAACCAGAAGCCGCCACTTGGGAAGCTGATCTCTCGGGATGCCGTTCAGACCGAGTTTTTTTGCCTCCAGATGCACAGAGATGAAGATGCCGGTGAAATACAAAATCGCGGGCAGAATCGCTTTGACCGCGACCTGCGCATACGGAATGCCGATATACTCTGCCATCAGGAATGCTGCTGCACCCATGATAGGCGGCATGATCTGGCCGCCGGTTGAGGCAGCAGCTTCAACTGCTCCTGCAAACTCCGGCTTATAACCGGTTTTTTTCATCATCGGGATGGTAAATGAGCCGGTCGTGACCGTGTTGCCGACCGAGGAGCCGGACACCATGCCGCACAGCGCGGAAGAAATGACTGCAACCTTCGCCGGGCCGCCAGAAGACCAACCTGCAAGCCGGTTTGCGAATGAGATGAAAAAGTTCGCAATGCCGGTACGCTCCAAAAACGCGCCGAAGATGATAAACAGCACGATGTAGGTATAGCAGACGCTGACTGGCGTACCGATCACGCCGCTGGTCGTGTAAAACAGCTTGTAGATGATATTCTGCAGCGCCTTATAAAAGCTTGCACCGTAACTTAGCTGATTATAGAACGCATAAACAATCAGAAGACCTGCGACCACAAGAATGGGCAAACCCACACAGCGGCGGCAGAGTTCGACCAGAATCAGAATACCAATGCAGCCGATGGCCACATGAATGGGCTGGATGCGGGTTGCAAGCCGAATCATCGTCATGGCGTTGAGCGCAAAGTAGAAAAAACAGGCCGCGCCGATCACCATGAGAAAAATATCATACCACGGCAAATAGTTGGGCTTCACATGGTGCTTGCTGGCCGGGAAATTCAAAAAGCCCGCAAGAATGATAAAGCCCATGAACAGCGGCAGGCGGATCTCCGGCATGGCTGTGGAAAAAAGCGTCATGCAGATGCAGTACACGGCGAAGCACGCCATAAAGACCTTAATGACAATGGCGCGCCAGCCGGACCAGATGCGGGTGTTGGATTCGCGGTCGTATTTGCGCATGACCTCGTCAACGTCGGCAGCGATATTCTGCTCTGTACCGGCGTTTGCGGTCGCGGGGGTTGTCTTGTCGGGATTTTTGGACAAGGTGCATCTCTCCTTCATCTTTTTCTGTACGACAACTACGGCAGGGAGACCCTGCCGTAGCGCCGGTTATGCGTAAAGCACGCGTGAAACTTTACTTGGTGGGAACGTCAAAGCCCTTCTCGGCGAAGTACTTGGCAGCACCCGGATGATAGGGGATGGAAGTGACGGAAGCGCCAAATTCGGTGCTGACCTCTGCGTACTTGGCGTGGGTGTCGGTGAGGCTGGCGGCGTTATCGAAGATATCGGCGACCAGCTTGTAGATTGCATCCTCGGAAACGTCGTCGCGGGCGAGAACGACTGCGCTGACGGCGACGGTGATGGTGTCAGAATCAAGACCGTAAACATCCTTGCTGATGGTGACCTTGGTGTAGTACGGGGAAGAGGCAAGCAGCTTGTCGACGTGCTCGTCGTCCAGAGAAACGAGATAGACGTCCTTGGTTGTCGCAAGATCGGTGATCGCCGTTGTCGGAGCACCCGCAACGATGAAGGCCGCGTCGATCTGGCCGTTTTTCAGAGAATCTGCGCTGTCGCCGAAGGACTGGTACGTCGGGTTGATGTCGGCCTCCGTCAGACCGTAAGCACCGAGCACATCCATGGCGTTAAAATACACGCCGGAACCGGCCGCGCCGATGGAGACGTTTTTGCCCTTGAGATCGTCAACAGACTTGATCTCAGGATCGGTCGTGACGATCTGCACCTGCTCGGTGTAGAGCGCGGCGACCGTGGAGAAGCAGCTGACAGCGCCGGTGTCGGCAAACAGGT
>CAJMLC010000184.1 GCA_905214155.1 uncultured bacterium
CGAGGGCAAGCGCGTCGCGCACGACGAGCACGGCATGGGCCGCTATATCCTCGCCACGAAGGATGAGAGCGAAACGGGCCGCGAAATTTCCATCACCGAGGTCGACATCGACTCGTTCATCCGCGCCAAGGCTGCTATCTTCTCCGCCATCAACATCATGCTCTCCTCGCTCGACATGGACGTCAGCGTGCTCGAGCATGTCTACGTTGCGGGCGGTATCGGCTCCGGCATCAACATGGAAAACGCCGTCCGCATCGGCATGTTCCCGGACGTCGACCGCAGCCTGTTTGAGTACATCGGCAACTCGTCCCTCGCGGGCGCGTATGCGATGGTCTGCTCGGACAACGCCGTCGACAAGGTCGACGAGCTGGCGTCCAACATGACCTATATGGAGCTTTCCACCAACCCGCGCTATATGGACGAATTTGTCGCGGCCTGCTTCCTCCCGCACACCAACCGCGAGCTGTTCCCGTCCAGCGTACAGGAGTAAACGATGCAGGTACAGAACAACAAAGAAGAGGTGCCGTTTGCGCACTATGAAGAAAAATTCCGCGCGCTCGACCCCGTTGAGGCCGCGAAGCGCTGCGGCGTGCCGTTCGCGGACGGGGAATTTTCCGTCCGTCTGCTCGGCGTGACCTATCAGATCGCGTGGCCGGACTATGCCATCACCGCAGATAAAGACGGGGCCTTCGGCCTTTCCAGCCTCCCGTGCCAGACGTTTCTGCTGCGCTTTTTGCTGGAGGGCAGGCAGGCCGCACCGTCGAGCCAGTTCAAGACCTTCCGCGAGATGCCCTGGGGTGAGATGTACATCCAGCCCTACACGGGCCGCGTCCTGACCCGCGCGGCGTTTACATTCGGCACGAAGGTCGCCAAATTCGCCGCGGCCTGCGAGAAGATGGGCGCCATCCGCCTCCCGCACGGCGATGCGGGCTATCAATTCGACTTCCTCGGCGGATACCGGATGCAGATCATGGTCTATGCCGGGGATGACGAGTTCCCGCCGAGCGCGCAGGTGCTTTACTCGGACAATTTCGAAAGTGGATTTGCCGCTGAAGACCGTGTTGTGGCGGGGGATCTGCTGATCACGGCGATCAAAAAAGAACTTTAAGGAGAAAATATGGAATTTGTATATCGCGGCCTGAAGGGCACGCTGGAACATGTGGAAGTCACCGAAAAAGAGCTGGACGCGCGCCTCATGCAGCTCCAGCAGCAGCATCCCTGCGTCAAGGTCGTCACCGACCGCGCCGCCAAGGCTGGCGACGAACTGGTGCTCGATTACGCGGGCTATGCCGACGGCGTGCAGTTCCCCGGCGGCACCGCCGAAAACCAGACGCTCACGCTCGGCAGCGGCGCGTTCATCCCCGGCTTTGAAGAGCAGCTCGTGGGCAGCCGCCCCGGCGACGAGGTGCGCGTCCATGTGACATTCCCGGCGCAGTATCACGCGCCGGAGCTCGCCGGCAAGGACGCCGAGTTCGTCTGCAAGGTGCACGAGATCCGCGAGAGCGGCGAATACGGCTCGCAGGACGAGTTCGCCAAGGCCGTCGGCTGCAAGGATTACGAGGAGCTCCGTGCGCAGGTTCGCGAAAATCTCCGTCGCTACTACGACCAGCGCGCCGAGATGGAGCTGCAGGACAAGCTGATGCGTCAGGCCGCCGCCACGCTCGACTATACGCCGTCCGAGGCGGAGCTGCACGAGGCCGTCGAGCAGCAGATCCAGACGATGGAGGCCCAGCTGGCGCAGCGCGGCCTGCGCCTTGAGGATTACTGCAAGTTTGCCGGCGCGACGCCGGAGTCGCTGCGGGAAGATGCCAGAGCCGATGCCGAGCAGGCGCTGCGGATGCAGAAGGCCGTCGACAGAATCGCCATACTGGAGGGGCTGCGCGCGTCGCAGAAGGATCTGGACGACGCGATGCAAGTCATCGCGCGGGAGAACGGCCTCTCGCTCGACCAGCTCAAGGGCTATTGCGACGACAATTTTAACCGTGCCGTGGAAAACAGCGTCCTTTCCACAAAGGCATACGCGCTCGTGCGCGCGCTGGCCGACGTCACCGAGATCACCGTCGGCGGCCAGAAATAATCGTAAACATTGATCACTTTTCCACAACCGGTGGCTCTTTTTGGAGCCGCCGGTTGTGCGATCCTGCACAAATCGTTGGTAGTAGTATACAGTTTCTGATACGTTGATATATCAATTATGTAAAATCTCCAAGGGAAATGATATTCCGTCTTGACTTCTCGAAATGAAGATGTTAAACTGTGCCTGTAACCGATAAAAGATTATCGATTAGGCGCCGGGGTACGTGGATTTTGGAAGCGCGGCGTCAAAAAATTTTGTCTCCGGGGATGTTAAGGCCCCTGAGGATTCCTTAAAGGAGGAAACACAATGGCAATCGAATTCAAAGACGGCAAGTACGTACATGAGGACGGCCACGTCACGCTGGACCCGACCGTGTACAAGGACTGGCAGATCGCTGAGGAAGCGGAAAAGAACCTGCCTTCCGTGGATTATTTCCGCGAAAAGCTTGGTCTGCTCCCCGAGGAGATCATCCCCTACGGCAAGACCCCGAAGATTGACTTTATCAAGGTCATGAACCGCCTGAAGGATAAGCCCGACGGCAAGTTCATC
>CAJMLC010000185.1 GCA_905214155.1 uncultured bacterium
CCGTCTCGCCCGGCTCGATCGACTCCGGATATTCCCATGAAAAGCCGAGGAACGTCTGCCCCTCCGACCGAAGCTCTCCGAGCTTGTTGACCGCCACATAGAGCAAAATCAGCTTATACCACGTCGCCTGCCCGACGATGCCGTCCACGGTCAGCGAGAAGATCGACTGGAACGCGCGCACCGCCGCGTCCGTCGCCAGGCCAAACACACCGTCCACCTCGACCTTCGGAATGGCCGGATAATTCTGCGAAATGCGGTTGAGCTCGATCTGGATGCGCGATACATTCTGCCCGATGTCCCCCTGCCGCAGCGGTGAACCGGGATAGGAATTGCCCACATCCTCGACCGGCACGTTCCGCACGATCTCGATGTTATCGCCATAATAGGCGCGCAAAATTTCGGCGGCCGTCGCGCCATTCTGCGCAAGGCCCTGCGAGCCCCACTGGCTCAGCCCGTCGCACGTGCTTGTCGTCCCGTTGCAGAATTTCGCGGCCAGCGGCTCGATGAAGCCCGCGTAGCGCAGATAGCTGTTGAAAATTTCGTCCACGATCTGCACCACGTTTTCAAACAGGCTCCGTCCCTGAATATACTTCTGGTCGATGGCCGTTGAGTTCGTGATGTTGAAGCTGTATCCCCGGCTGGGATAATACTCGGTATACACGCGGTTGAGCGCGAACGAGATGATCGCCAGCGTGTTGGCCACGATGGCGGCCTCCTCCCACGTCGGGTAGATTTCACTGCAAACCACGTTCTTGATGTAGTCCGGAAACGCAACCGTCACATTCTCGGCATACGCCGTCGGCGCGCCGAGATGCACGACGATCGTCTCCGGGATCACCGGATAAACGCTCGGCAAGCTCCCACCTCCCTTATAGATCCTGCGGCGTCACGTCGACGATCTGTGTCCGCGTATAGCTTTCCGGCAGCGACGGCGTCGGGATCAGGCGCAGCGGCTGCACGGTCTGCCGGTCGGCAAAGACCTGTGCGTTGCGTATAAAGATGCGTCCATAGCCCGTTGCCTCCGCTTCAATGTCCAGGTTGGCGAACGGCTGCTCCGCCGCGCCGGACTGCTGGCTCTCGGAAAAGTCGGGCGTCTCCACGCGGATCGGCTCCGTCATCCCGTCGTAGTTGCTCACGCGGAACGCGACCAGCTCCGTGCCTGCCGCGCCGTGCCGCGTCACCGCGATCGCGGCCCCCTGCAGCGGCAGCCGCGCATCCGATGTGTAGATCTGTATCACAATGGTCCCGGAACTCGCCATCGGCATCCCTCCCTGCCGATTATCGTATGCCGCCCGCCCCTGTTTGGTGCCCCTGCCGCACCCTGCAGGGGCCGATGCCTTCATCGGCCCTCATCCCCGCCGCAGCGGCTTGTAGGGGCGGACGACTCTGTCCGCCCAATGCCTTCCCCTGGATGCGAATCAATAGTAGACTGCAAAAAAAGATGACAAAAGGCGCAAGAAGTGAGATAGTTAAGTGTGAAAAAACTCATCAAACTATATTGCGCGATTTGCCATCACAGTCAGGATACCTCAAGGAGAACACCTGGACGGAGCTCCTGCCCGAGAGCACGAGCCCTGAACTGCTGGTCGGCAGCTCGGTCAGGGTCTATGCTCCCGCGATCGACGGCTACACCTGCGTGTCTGCGAACCCGCAGACCATCACGTTGAAGACCGAGACGGCGGAGAACATCATCGCGTTCTACTACCGCGAGGCCACCAGTACCATCCCCGCCGGTGAGCCCGCGAAAGAGCCGTTCAACAAAAACGCCAACCCGCGTCAGCTCAACCGCGACGACCACTTCGCCTACATCAAGGGCTATCCCGACGGCACGTTCCGCCCCGAGCAGACCATCAAGCGCGCCGAAATGGTCGCCATGGTCAACCGCGCGCTGGGCCGCGATCCGCAGTCTGAAACTGACATGCTCGCGGGCATGAAAACGTGGAAGGACAATGCCGATGCCGCTGTCTGGTACTATCTGGACATTCAGGAGGCCACCAACGGCCACACCTATGCCCGGAAGACCGGCGGCGAATACTGGACGGGACTCCTTGCGGATACCGTTTCGTAAAAAATATTTCCCGGACCGGGGCTGGCATCGCCAGCCCTGGTTTTTCATGGCCAAATGCGCAATATGTGAAAAATGATATATATCGAAATCGCTTCTGAAATACCACAAAAACCGGAAAGCGTGGCAAAAAGAATGTGGTATTTGTGCGTTTTGGCGGATTTGATCCGACAAAAACGCACAGAATACAGAGGAAACCGGCAGAATCCATAAAAACGGAGGGCTCAATATTTTTCTAGTGGAAATCCTTGAAATTTTGTGCTATACTGCTACTTGGTGAGGATTGGGATTTTACCCATTTCGATAAATCGAGTCTCACTTTTGAGAAGGAATACTTTAGAAAAGAGGTTATTTTGATGGCTGAATTGAATCTGGAAAAGTACGGGATCTCCGGTACGACTGAAATCATCCGCAACCCCTCCTACGAGGCGCTGTTCGCGGAAGAGACCAAGGCTGGTCTTGAAGGGTACGAAGTCGGTCGGGTCAGCGAGCTGGGCGCGGTCAACGTCATGACCGGCATCTACACCGGCCGCTCCCCCAAAGACAAGTATATC
>CAJMLC010000186.1 GCA_905214155.1 uncultured bacterium
ATCGCTGGCGGTGGATTTTGAGTCCACTACGTCTACCAATTCCATCACACCGGCAACTTTACCGAGATATTATACTATAAAACCGCGGGAAATGCAAGTATTATTCTTGCCCCTTCATGTGCTCGTTGAGGTGTTTGCAGAGCAGGGCCAGCGAGGCCGCCATGTTCTCGTTCTGGACGAGGATGTTGTCCGGGACGGTCAGGTGCGTGGGCGCAAAGTTCCAGATCGCGCGGATGCCATTGGCGATCAGCAGGTCGCAGACGGACTGCGCCTGTTCGGCGGGGACAGTGATGATGCCGATCTGGATCTTATAGCGGCGGCAGATCTCGGACAGGCGGCTGAGATCCATGACGGGCTTGCCGCTCTTGGTGGTGCCCATGAGGGCGTCGTTCGCGTCAAAGGCGGCGACAATGTTCAGCCCATACTCCGCAAAGCCGGAATAGCCCAGCAGCGCGCGGCCCAGCTTGCCCGCGCCAATCAGTACGGCGTCGTTCGTGTTATCATATCCGAGATATACCTCGATGTCTTCGATCAGACGTTCGCGGTTATAGCCGATCTTGGGCCGTCCGCCGTCGCTGATGAGCGCGAGATCCTTTCGGACCTGGACTTCGCCCATATTCAGACCCGCGGCGATGGCCGTGGCGGAAATATTGACCGAAACGTCGGCAGGAAGCGATTTCAGATAGGAGAGATAGGTCGGGAGGCGGCGAAGCGTCGCCCGGGAGATTTCTTTGTCCACCATGCGCAAGGCCCCTTTTCGTATCAATATATCGATAAAAAATATCGATAAGAGAATAAAAATAATATAGCATATTTTGCGCAGCCTTGCAAGAAAAAGTTCACGCCGCCTGAGAAAATTACGATATGTCCGAAAAATCACCCTCAAACATAGATCTGGCGCGATATTTCGCGGCGCAGGCGCGTCATGATGCGCTTTTCGAGCCGCGAAATGTAGGATTGTGAGATGCCCATCAGGTCGGCAACTTCTTTCTGCGTCTTCTCCGGCCGTCCGCCTAGACCAAAACGCATGCGGACGATGGTCTGCTCACGCTCCGGCAGATTTTCCAGCGCCTGACGGAGCAGCGCGTGGTCGACGTCGTCCTCCATGGGCCGCATGACGACGTCGCTGTCGGTGCCGAGGACGTCGGAGAGCAGCAGCTCGTTGCCGTCCCAGTCGGTGTTGATCGGCTCGTCGAGGGAGACCTCGGCCTTGCGGCCCGAAATTTTGCGGATGTGCATCAGGATCTCGTTCTCGATGCAGCGCGAGGAATAGGTCGCGAGCTTGATGTTCCGGTCGGCGCGGAACGTGCCGACGGCCTTGATCAGGCCAATCGTGCCGATGGAGATGAGGTCCTCGATGTTGACGCCGGTGTTTTCAAAGCGCCGCGCGATGTAGACCACGAGACGCAGATTGCGCTCGATGAGCGTCTGACGCGCCTGTTCGTCACCCTCGGCGAGGCGGGCGATCAGCGCGCGCTCCTCCTCGGGCGGCAGCGGCGGCGGGAGAATGTCGCTCCCGCCGATGTAGAGAATTTTTTCGGGCCGTACCAGCCCCAAAAGCATCAAAAGCTGTTTCAGATTCATACAACTCCTCCAATCAAAGCATCAAATTCGCCGGTCTGCGAGACCGGCGTCGGCGAAAAGGCGACCAATTTCGGTTCGGATCTTCCGCTTTTTCCGGTGACGCTGCAGCGGACGGCCAGCAGCAGGCCGGAGGCCGTGCCGACTGCGCGATAGGGGATCAGGCGAAAGCGATCAGATGGATATTGTTCGGAAAGGGAAGCGAACAGCCCGGCGGGGTCAGCAAGCGCCGCGGCGTTCAGCCCGGCGTCCGGCAGGAGCCGCGCGGCGACGCCCGCGTCCACGACGAGTACCGGTTCCCCGGTCAGAGGATCCTTCAACGTGTTGCCGGTGTCGAGCAGGGCCGTAAGCGGGACGGCGTGCGGGCCGAGGCGGATCGTGAGCGGGATGAGCTGCCCGCTGTGTGCGGTGACGCGCGAGAGGATCAGGTGGCAGAGGCCGCAGCAGAGCGCAGCGAGGAACAAAATGGCCCGCGCGCGGAGCGGATAGAACACGCCGCTTGGAAGCAGCAGCGGGGGGAGGCGGAGGAGCTGCGCGGCCAGCATCGCGGCCCCAGCGAGCGCGGCGCTGATCGCGGCGAAGAGCAGGGCCAGCTTGACGGTCTGCCGCCGCGCGCCGAAGGCCGTGAGCGCCATGACGGCGAGGAGGACGGCCTTCATCCCGGCGGTGCGCAGGAAGGCGAGCGCGGGCACGAAGGACGCCGCCGCGTAGAGCCCGCCGAGCGCTGCCGCCAGCAAAAACCGCCCGAGCCGCAGCGGCGCGCCTGCCAGGCAGGCCGCCGAGAGCAGCAGAAGATAG
>CAJMLC010000187.1 GCA_905214155.1 uncultured bacterium
ATATCCCGACGAACGTCATCTCCATCACCGATGGGCAGATCTTCCTCGAGACGGAGCTGTTCCATTCCGGCATCATGCCCGCCGTCAACCCCGGCATCTCCGTGTCCCGCGTCGGCGGCGACGCGCAGATCAAGGCGATGAAGAAGGTCGCGGGCCGGTTGAAGCTGCTCTATTCGCAGTACCGCGAATTGCAGAGCTTTGCCCAGTTCGGCTCGGACCTCGACCGCGACACGCAGGAGCGTCTGGCGCAGGGCGAGCGCATCGTCGAAGTCCTGAAGCAGGACCGCAATGCCCCGGTCGACGTGGCGCATCAGGTCGCCATCCTCTATGCCGTCATCGGCGGCTATCTGAAGGATGTGCCGGTCGCGAAGATCCGTGCGTTTGAAACGGAGCTTTATCCGTGGATGGACGCCAACTATGCCGGGCTGCTGGAGAACATCCGCACGAGCGGCAAGCTCAGCGACGAGGACGAGGCCGCGCTCAAGACCGCCATCGAAACTCGCGTCGCGGAATTCCTCAGAAATCTGTAACAAGGAGGCGCCCCCATGGCCGGATTATCCACAAAAGCGATCAAGACCCGCATCAAGTCCATGGCCTCCACGAGACAGATCACGAAAGCCATGGAGCTGGTCGCGTCCTCCAAGCTCCGCAGCGCGCAGTCCCGCGCCGTCGCCTGCCGCCCGTATTTCACCGCGCTCTACGAGGCGATGAACGAGATCGCCGATTCGAGCCGCTCGTTTGAATCGCCCTATCTCCGGCAGGCAGGACCCGGCAAGACCATCTACATCGTCATCGCGGGCGACCGCGGTCTCGCCGGCGGCTATAACAACAACGTCCTCAAGCTGGCCTTCCGCCAGATGCCGCAGGACGCCGTTGTGCTGCCGATCGGGAAGAAGACGGTCGAATTTTTCCAGCACCGCGGCTGCGACATCCTCACCGAGGAGTATCGCGAGGCGGCGTCCGTCTCCATTGGCGACTGTTATACCATCGCAAAGCTCGTCGCAGACGGGTTTTTGGACAAGACGTATCAAAACGTCGTTCTGGTCTACACGAATTTCGTCTCGCTCCTCGCGCAGACGCCCGCCGCGCTCCCGCTGCTGCCGCTGACGATCTCGGCGGAAAAGCAGACAAACGCGCAGCGCGCAATGATCTATGAGGGCGGGAGCGAGGCCGTGTTCAACGCGATCGTGCCGGAATATCTCGGCGGCGTGCTCTATGGCGCGCTGTGCGAGTCCACCGCCTCCGAGCAGGCGGCGCGGCGCATGGCAATGGACGCCGCCAGCAAAAACGCCGACGAGATCATCGAAAACCTCAATCTCCAGTACAACCGGGCCCGCCAGGGCGCGATCACGCAGGAGATCACCGAGATCGTTGCCGGCAGCGAGAACTGACCACTCCGGGACGCGAGGCGTCCCACCCCATTTGATTCAAAAGGAGTGTGAATCCTTTGTCAACCAAAAACATCGGCACCGTCGTTCAGGTCACCGGACCGGTGCTCGACATCCGCTTCCCGGAGGCAAGTCTGCCGAATCTGCTGAATGCGATCACGCTGGAGCACAACGGCAAGACGATCACCGCCGAGGTGGAGCAGCAGATCGGCGGCGGCGTGGTCCGCTGCGTCGCGATGAGCTCGACCGACGGATTGACCCGCGGCATGGAGGCCGTCGACACCGGCAGCCCGATCACCGTCCCGGTCGGCGATGCGTGCCTCGGCCGCATCTTCAATCTGCTGGGCGAACCGCTGGACGACGCGGGCATGCCCGAGAACGTCGAGCGGCTGCCCATCCACCGCGAGGCCCCGTCGTTTGAAGAGCAGGAATCTTCCACCGAGATCCTCGAGACCGGCATCAAGGTCGTCGACCTGATCTGCCCTTATGCCAAGGGCGGCAAGATCGGCCTGTTCGGCGGCGCGGGCGTCGGCAAGACGGTCCTCATTCAGGAGCTGATCTACAACATCGCGACGGCGCACAACGGCTGCTCGGTCTTCACCGGCGTCGGTGAGCGCAGCCGCGAGGGCAACGACCTCTATCATGAAATGAAAGAGTCCGGCGTTCTGTCCAAGACGGCGCTGGTCTACGGCCAGATGAACGAACCGCCCGGAGCGCGTATGCGTGTCGGTCTTTCGGGTCTGACGATGGCGGAATATTTCCGCGACGTCAAGCATCAGGACGTGCTGCTGTTCATCGACAACATCTTCCGCTTTACGCAGGCAGGCTCCGAGGTTTCGGCGCTGCTTGGCCGTATGCCGTCCGCCGTCGGCTACCAGCCCACGCTGGCCACCGA
>CAJMLC010000188.1 GCA_905214155.1 uncultured bacterium
TTGATAGCGCTTCACAAAAAATTTCTGTGACAGTCCGGCAGATGTTCTCTGCCGACCCAGCGGGAAGCGGTCAGAACCCCGGCTTCCTACTTCGGCGGTCTCCCCTTTCGCGCTGCGCGGCGTGCTGGCCTTGCGAAGCGGTACTGATGAATCCCGCGCCTCTATCGAATTAGCGATACAAGCGATTCAATTTGTTGAGTGCATCATAGCACCACGTTTGGTTTCTGTCAACGGCTTTTTCGGATTTTTTCGGTCGATTTCGAAATTTTATGCAGAAATCACCGTTCCGCCCGCGATTTTTTGCCGTGATTTATTCATTCTCCCGAAAACGTCCTGCAGTACGGTGCAAGCGCACATGCCTCGCACCTTGGCCGCCGCGCGATGCAGACGGCCCGTCCGTGGAGGACGATGCGGTGACAGAAATCGGACGACTCCTCCGGCGGCAGGATTGCGCGGAGCTGCCGCTCCACCTTCTCCGGCTCCTTGCCGGAGGCCAGCCCCAGCAGGTTGCAGATGCGGATGCAGTGCGTGTCGCAGACGACGCTCCCCGGTGCGCCGTAGAGGTCGCCGAGCAGCAGATTGGCCGTCTTGCGGCCAACACCGGGCAGCCGCAGCAGATCCTCCATCTTGTCCGGCACCTTTCCGCCGTACTCGTCCCGCAGCATCTGACAGGCGAGGACGATGTCCCGCGCCTTGTGCTTGTAGAAGCCACATGAGCGCACGCATTCCTCCACGTCCGCAATGTCGGCGTCCGCGAAGGCGTCCAGCGTCGGGAACCGTGCAAACAGCCCCGGCGTCACGAGATTGACGCGCGCGTCCGTACACTGGGCGGACAGGCGCACCGCGATCATCAGCTCATAGTCCTTTTTGTACTGCAGCGCGCAGAGCGCGTCCGGATATTCCGCTTTCAGCGCCGCGATCACGCCCGCCACCCGTTCCTGCATCTCCATGCTTCGTCCCTCCGATGCCTTTTTCGACAGTATATCACACCCGCGCACGACTTGCAAACAGAAGGAAAAGGCAATATAATAGAGAAAATACAGAAGCTCCCGAAAGGAGGCTGCACCATGGCCAGCATCTATGACCGAACTGAGCTCTATGATCTGTTCGATACGCCCGACCGTCAGGCTGTCTACCGTGAACACTGGCACACGCTTTTTGCCGGAAAGCAGGTTCACACCATGTTGGATGTCAGCATTGGCTCCGGCAGCGTCACGCTCCCCGCGCTGGAGCTTAACGTCTCCCTCTGCGGCTCCGATCTCAGTGAGCCGATGCTTACTGCCTGTGCGCAGAAGCTCGACTCTCGCGGCCTTACCGCCGAACTGCATCAAGCTGATTTCCGCGAGCTTTCCATCTGGGCCGGGCGACAGTTCGATTTTGTCGTCAGCAGCGGCAGCTCGCTCGGCTACGTGGAAAACGCCGATGTTGCCCGCGCACTGCGGCAGATGGATGCGCTTGTCGCACCCGGCGGCTGGCTCTGTTTCGACACACGTAATTGGGACTACATCCTGCAAAATCGTCCGCGCTTTTACCTCTACGACCCGCTGTTTGACGGCGATACACGCATCAATCTCATTCAGGTCTGGGACTATGAGCTGGATGGCTCCGTCCTGTTTCATCTGCTCTATACCTTTGAGCGAGAGAACCATATCTTCCAGAAGGAAAAGTTTGAAGAACACTATCACCCCTTTTCCCGTGCACTCTGGGAGCAGACGCTCTCTTCGCTCGGCTATCAGAACCTTCAAATCCTCCCGTTCCCTGCCCAGCGCCCCTATGCACCTGGCAGCGAACTCGACTGGTATACCGTCCTCGCTCAAAAACCTGAATCCTGACAAGGAGGCACACCGCCATGTATCAGCCTCTGGCCGACCTCATCCGGCCCCAGACGCTTGACGACGTCTGCGGACAGACGCACATCCTGGGCCCGAACGGCCTGCTGCGCCGCATCATCGAATCCGGGCAGATCCCGAACATGATCTTCTACGGCCCCTCCGGCACCGGGAAGACCACCATCGCCAACATCATCGCCAAGCAGACGCAGCGAAAATTATGTAAACTCAACGCCACCACGGCCTCCACGGCCGACATCAAGGAGATCTATGCCCAGCTCGGCACGTTCCTGGCCCCGAACGGCGTGCTGCTCTACCTCGACGAGATCCAGTATTTCTCGAAAAAGCAGCAGCAGACGCTGCTGGAATACATCGAAAACGGCAAGATCACGCTCA
>CAJMLC010000189.1 GCA_905214155.1 uncultured bacterium
ATGTCAACCGGAAAATGTCCCAAATTTCACTTTTTCCGTGAGATCCTTCAGTCCATTTCCTCAAAATCGGCGTCCATGACGTCGTCGTCCGGGGTCTGGTCGTTCGGATTCTGGTAAGAGCCGGAATACTGCGCGTCCGGGTCGATCGTGACGCCCGCCTGCTGGAGCAGCTGCTCGAGCAGGTCGGCAGCGGACGCCATCTGGGCGGCGTCCTTCGATTTGACGGCGCGCTTGGCCTCTTTGACGCCCTCCGCGACGGCGGCCTTCTGCTCTTTGCTCATGCCCTTTGCGGCCTTGCCAGCCTGATAGATCAGCTGTTCGCAGCGGTCGCGCGCGACGGCCTCGGCCTTGAGCTGCGCATCCTGCGCGGCATACTGCTGCGCCTCGCGCACGGCGCGGTCGATGTCGGCCTGGCTCATGTTGGAGCTGGCCGTGATCGTGATGGCCTGCGCCTTGCCGGTGTCGAGATCCTTGGCCGAGACGTTCACGATGCCGTTGGCATCGATGGAGAACGTGACCTCGATCTGCGGCACGCCGTGCGGCGCGCGGCGGATGCCGGTCAGCTGGAAGCGGCCAAGCTCTTTGTTCTGGCTGGCCATCGGCCGCTCGCCCTGCAGAACGTGGATGTCGACCGAGGACTGGAAGTTCGAGGCCGTGGTAAAGATCTGGCTCTTGCGGATGGGGAGCGTGGTGTTGCGCTCGATGACGCGCGTACAGACGCCGCCGAGCGTCTCGATGCCGAGCGAAAGCGGCGTGACATCCAGCAGCAGCAAGCCCTGCACCGACCCGGAGAGGACGCCGCCCTGCAGACAGGCGCCCATCGCGACGCACTCGTCGGGGTTGATGCCCTTGAACGGAAGGGAGCCGGTGATGGACTGGACCAGATCCTGCACGGCGGGGATACGGCTCGAGCCGCCGACCATCAGCACCTTGCTGATCTGGGCGATGGAGACGCCGGAATCGTTGATGGCCTGATTGACCGGCTCGCGCGTGGCCTGCACGAGGTGATAGGTCAGGTCGTTGAACTTCGCGCGGGAGAGCGGAATGTCCATGTGCAGCGGGCCGCTTTTGCTGACTGTGATGTACGGCAGCTCGATGCTCGTCTGCGTCATGGCCGACAGCTCGATCTTCGCCTTTTCAGCGGCCTCGCGGATGCGCTGCATCGCGGCGGCGTCGCGCGAGAGGTCGATCTTGTTCTCCTTTTTGAACTCCTGCACGAGATAGTCGACGATGCACTGGTCAAAATCGTCGCCGCCGAGGTGGTTGTTGCCCGCCGTGGCGAGGACCTCGATGACGCCGGAGGAGATGTCGAGAATGGAGACGTCGAACGTGCCGCCGCCAAGGTCATAGACCATGATCTTCTGCTCGGCCTCTTTGTCGATGCCGTAGGCGAGGGCCGCGGCAGTCGGTTCGTTGATGATGCGCTGGACGTTCAGCCCCGCGATCTTGCCCGCGTCCTTCGTAGCCTGACGCTGCGCGTCGGTAAAATAGGCCGGGACGGTGATGACCGCATCGGAGACCGGCTCGCCGAGGAACGCCTCGGCATCGGCCTTGAGCTTCTGCAGGATCATCGCGGAGATCTCCTGCGGGGTATATTTGTGCCCATCGATGTTCACCTTATAATTTGTGCCCATCTGGCGTTTGATGGAGGAGACGGTGCGCTCGTGGTTCGTGACAGCCTGCCGCTTGGCCAGGCTGCCGACCATGCGCTCGCCGGTCTTCGAGAACGCCACGACAGACGGAGTCGTCCGCCCACCCTCCGCGTTGGGGATGATGACCGGCTCACCGCCCTCCATCACCGCGACACAGGAATTGGTCGTGCCGAGATCGATACCGATGATCTTTGCCATAAACTACGTTCCTCCAAGGGTCAAATCTAATTTGCCACAACTACCTTAGCGTGGCGGATAACCATTTCATCCATCGTAAAGCCCGTCTGAATGACCTGCACGATCTCGTCCTGCCGCCTGGCCGGATCTTCGATATGATCGACGGCCTCGTGATAGTCGGGGGTGAAGAATTTGGCGAGACTGTA
>CAJMLC010000190.1 GCA_905214155.1 uncultured bacterium
GCTGATGGACTTCCGCTACAAGCGCAAATATACCGCGCCGAACGGCGAGAACGGACAGGGCAAGCGCTGCCGCGGCAAAAATGGCGAAAACCTGATCATCAAGGTGCCCAGAGGCACCGTCGTGCGCGATCTGGCCACGAACGAGATCATCAAGGATATGTCCGATTCCGCCGATTTCGTCCTCTGCAAGGGCGGCAGAGGCGGCTGGGGCAATCAGCACTTCGCAACCCCCACCCGTCAGGTGCCGCGCTTTGCCAAGGCTGGCCTTCCCGGCGAGGAGCACGACGTCATTCTGGAACTCAAGCTGCTGGCCGACGTGGGTCTTGTCGGCTTCCCGAACGTCGGTAAATCGACGCTTCTGTCCGTCACGTCCAACGCGCACCCGAAAATTGCAAATTATCACTTCACCACGCTCTATCCGAACCTCGGCGTGATCTACGTCGCCGACGGCGTGTCGTTCGTCATGGCCGATATCCCCGGCATCATCGAGGGCGCGGCGGACGGCGTCGGTCTCGGCCATGATTTCCTGCGCCATATCGACCGCTGCCGCCTGCTCGTCCACATCGTCGACGTCTCCGGCAGCGAGGACCGCGACCCGGTCGACGACTTTGAAAAGATCAACGAAGAACTGCGGCAGTATTCGCCTGAGCTTGCCGAGCGGCCGATGCTCGTCGCGGCCAACAAGGTCGATCTTCTGCCGCCGGACAGCGATAATCTCGAACGCCTCCGTGCCCACGTCGAGGCCAAGGGGTATGAATTCTACACCATCTGCGCCGCCACGACGCAGGGCACGCGCGAGCTGATGAAGACCATCGCAGGCAAGCTCGCCGCGCTCCCGCCCGTCACGATCTATGAGCCGGAGTACGTCAAGCCTCTGGCCGAGGCGGGCGACGCGGACGAATTGCAGATCGAGCGCTACGACGATCTGTGGGTCGTGTCCGGCAAGTGGCTCCAGAAGCTCCTGAACGATATCAACTTCGACGATTACGAGTCCCGTATGTACTTCGACCGCCAGCTCCGCAAAAGCGGCCTGTTCGACCGTCTGGAAGAGCAGGGCATCGAGGACGGCGACACCGTCAGCATCTACGATTTTGAATTCGACTACACGAAATAAGCAAACAAAAACCCGCAGCCGTTCGGCTGCGGGCCTTTGTTTGAAGAAAGAAAAGAAAAAGAGAAGAAAGAGAGGATTGGGTAAATCCTTGGTTATGAGTATACGGGCAAATCGTGTCCGAACTGTGAACGGCAGGAAAAGGAATTGTGAACATTTCACCGCTGCCCTGTATTTTCACGGAAAAATAAAAAAACGAAAATCACCACTTGACAAATCCCGACTTTATGCTATAATAACGGAGCGCTCTTGAGAAAGAGACTTGCTGCTGTAGCTCAGTCGGTAGAGCGCGTCATTGGTAATGACGAGGTCGGCAGTTCGAATCTGCCCAGCAGCTCCAGAAAAATCCTTGAAATCACAATGGTTTCGAGGATTTTTTCTTTTTGTATAAAGAAAACCGCTATCGGTGCGGATGAGAACACTGCCCTTGATGTTTCTCCGGCGGAGCGAGGACTTTGCCGCTGCCGTGCATGTAGTCTGCGCCGGCCATGGCCTGAACATAGAGCAGCGCCCATTGTATGTTCCTATCTGGACGACCCTTGCGGCATCGTCATAGTCCCTGAAATCTGCAGCCTTGCGGGTAGTCGTATTTGCCGCCGACGCGGATACTGCCGCGAAAAATAATGCGAGGATTCGCGACTTTTCTTCACGTTGAATCCCTCCTGTTAGGGTGTATCTGAAAACTCCCAATGTGACCGGCAGCGAGAAATTTTTGCGCTG